>JABSPN010000375.1 GCA_013214425.1 Flavobacteriaceae bacterium
TTTGAACAACAAAGTTATCCACTATAAATCCTCCAGCCCAAGCTCCTCCATCACCAAAGTGTACAGATAAATGTACTTATTACAGGTGATAACCCAGGTTGGGGATGGAGTACTGAAGCAGCTTTATCATTACTGGGGACCTATGCCTTATTTGTATACTTAACACCTTTCGTAGGGGGTTGGTTAGCCGATAATAAAATTGGTTACAGACGAGCTGTTGTAATTGGAGCCTTGTTAATGACTTTAGGTCACGCTTCTATGGCTATTGAAACACCAACTTTTCTTTACATCGGTATTGCCTTATTAATTGTAGGTAATGGTTTCTTTAAACCGAATATGACATCCATTATTTCCAAAATGTATCATGGAAAGAATGATAAAAAGGATGGAGCCTATAATATCTTTTACATGGGAGTAAATGCTGGGGCATTTATCGGAATCATGTTATGTGGATGGGTAGGAGAAAAAGTAGGATGGAGTTATGGTTTTGGTTTAGCTGGAATTTTTATGTTGTTAGGAATGATTCAGTTCTACTATGCTCAGCCTATTTTTGGTTCAATTGGTGATAAGCCAGTTAAAACTGAAGAAACTAACATAGAAAATCAAAAGAAATTAGAAGAGCTTGATGAGTCAGAAAAGCGTAATCCATTTTTGACTATAGATTATATTTTAGTAGGAATCTTTACCATTAGTGCTCTGATCTTTATTATTAATGATCCATTAAATAAAATAGGCGGCATTCAAGCATTGAATTATACTGTTTTTGGAATTGGCGATTCCTTGTTTTTTGCCTTATTAGCCGCAATAACATTTATTATACTATTAATAGTTAGAATACCAAGGTATACCAGAATAGTAAGGGATAGGATGATAGCTTTTGCCATCTTCTGTATTTTCACAGTATTCTTCTGGGCTGCCTTTGAACAAGCAGCAGGATCTTTGCCTTTATATACCAGAGATTTTACCGATAGATTATTAGAAGGAGGTGCTGCTACGGCATTTAAAATAGTAGACTTAATTGTAACGGTTGTTCCATTAGGAATTATCACTTACGTTTTAATTCAATTATTCAACAAAACATTTGCTAAAATCGGATTGTCAAATATTATTTTAGGATTTAGTTTCTTAATTGTGTGGGCAATTGTAATTTTCAAATTATATACTGAATTCCAATCAACAAATACAGAAGTTCCTGTAACATGGTTTGCGATACTAAACTCGTTATTTATTATCATGTTTGCCCCATTATTTACAAAATGGTGGGATAGTAAATACAATCCACCAGCATCTGTAAAGTACTTTTTAGGATTATTCTTACTAGGTCTTGGATTTGCATTCTTAGCCTTTGGTGCCAGAAATGTACCTGCTGGTGCTGAAACTGCTAGTTTGAGCATGGCTTGGTTGGTACTAGCCTATTTATTCCATACCCTAGGAGAATTGTGTTTATCTCCCATGGGATTATCATACTTAAGTAAGTTAATACCGACTAGGATGATTGCCTTTATGTTTGGAGTATACTATTTAGCCATTGCAATAGGAAATAAATTAGCGCATTATGTAGGAGGTGATATTGAAAAGATCACAAAAGAATATAGTTTGTCTACATTTTTCCTGATATTTACATTAGTTCCAATTGCACTAGGATTGGTTTCATTAGCCTTACACCCTGTTTTAAAGAAACTGATGCACGGAGTAAAATAAAAACCGTAATTTTGGAACGCTAGTTACGACTTAGAAATTAAAATTTATAGATATGAAGAAGATAGTTTTTTTAATGGTACTTTTAATAGGCTTAACAGCTTTTAAAAGTGAAACTAATAAACCAGTAGAAAGTAAGATCAATTGGGTGACGATGAATGAAGCCTTAAAAGCTCAAGAAAAGAATCCAAAGAAAATTTTAATTGATTTTTATACCGATTGGTGCGGATGGTGTAAACGTTTGGATAAAGATGTTTATGAAAAAGCAGACATGATCAAGTACATCAATAAAAACTTTTATGCAGTAAAGTTTGATGCTGAAGGAACTGAAAAAGTAACCTATAAAGGGAGAGAATTTACCAACCCTGGATATAGAGAAGGTGCGAGAAGAAATAGTACGCATCAGCTAGCGCAATATTTTAGAGTTAGTGGCTATCCTAATACAGTCTTTTTAGATGATGATGGAGCTGTTTTAAATCAGGTTCCTGGATATCACAAAGCACCTGATTTTAAAATGATTTTGGAGTACTTCAGATCGAACTCCTACAAAACGACCTCGTTCGCAGACTTCAAAAAGAATTATAAATAAGAAACTATTCTTTTAAAATATAAGCTCCCATTTCATAGGTGTTATGAAATGGGAGTTTTCTTTTTTTACAAGTCTTATCCCACTGTAAAACATAACTTTTATAGTTACTTCCGTCAGCAACAATAAGCCGTGGACTTATACTGTCAATTACTCGATCTAGGTTAATCTTAGGCGATTGAGTCAAGACTATAATACTGGGTTTAAAACTCAGATTTTGATACACGCCTAAGCTATCAATAACAAGCAAGGTGTCTTTACCAAAGATATGGAGCGATTTAGGCTCGTTGTAACGAACTTTTTTAATAAAACTACCTATCAAGTAAGGAGTGATTGTATTGGTACTTGTAAGACTGTCTTTAAAGATGATTACTTCATTTGATTTCCGCAGACTAATAATGCTGTGTCTCGATTTTTGGAACACGATAAGCTCATCTTCGTCATATTGAAAACCATTCCACATAAGTCCTACTTGAAATATGATGATCGTAATACCAAAACTCAGTATGTTTCTATAACTGAACTGATGAACTAATCGTGTTAACGAAATAATCATTAGGTAAGAGGTACACAATAACAAAATGTCAAAAGGGATGTCTTTGATGATAAAATTTTCAAAGGAGGAGATCCATTTAATAAAACTTAGTAGTTGTTTGATAAGGTATTCATAAAGTTGAATCAGATATTCAGGAGTCAAATCAAATGAGCTTAAGATAACCACTACAAAACCATAAAGGAGAATAAGTCCTAAAATAGGAAGTATGATAAGATTTGTAATGAAAAATAATCCTGGAAATTGATGGAAATAGAATAAACTTAATGGTAAGACTCCAATTTGTGCAGCTATGGAAACGGTTAAAATAGCCCAAAGCTTTTTGAAGATCCAGAATTTAGGGCTCCATAAATTACTTAGTAAAGGCTGGATAGCTAAAATTCCTAAAACAGCCAGATAGCTCAATTGAAATCCTATTTCAAATAAGAAATTAGGACGGTAGAGCAAGAGCAGTAG
>JABSPN010000376.1 GCA_013214425.1 Flavobacteriaceae bacterium
CACCTTGGTTCTAGTTTCTTAAATAACCATAGGGTGATTCTTAAAAGAATAAAATAAACAACTATTATAACGCCACTCAATATCGTCAAGTCTTTAATTTCAGGACTATGTAAATCAATAAATGACTTTAGTATTCCTTTGGTTATCAGATACGAAGAGAATAGTAAACCAATAGTTCCTAATAATGGAAAAATGAGTTGCCAGTTTTTCTGAATTTCCCAACGATTCTTAAATGAGTTCATGCATTAGTAATTTGATGCAAAAATAAGATTATTGTAGCAAATTCTGACTGTATTTTTTCTCAAAGAATTTGAAATACATGAAAAGCTTATAGTTAACCTCTAATCCGTAGTCAACATTAGAGAAGTAATTGATAGGTTGCTCGTAGAGTTGAGCATTAAATCTTGTAGGTTGTCCTACACGTCTGTTCCATTCTGCTACCTTGGTTCTGTTTCGAATAGCCAATACATCTGCTGTATAACTTTCTTTTGGAAGCTGAGTTGCTAACCATTGTGCAAATCCAGGCTCAATAATAATAATATCATATTCTGCATCAGGATTGCTAATGGTGATAGTATCTGAAAGAACTTCAGAAGCTGCCATATAATTGACAGAATCATTAGTCATTTTAGAAGTATCACTAGACTTACACTGCCATAGTAGAATAGCAATGAATGCAAAAAATATGATAGTAAACTTTGACACCATCTAAAGTTAATAAGAAAAGGCTGAAAATTCCAGCCTTTTAACAAAAATTTATTTTCCGAAGAGTCCTCCAAGTAAACCTCCAAGACCTCCTTTTTTACTATCACTGTTCAATACCATTCCTGCTACATCGTCGAGGATGCTACCATCATTATCTCCATCTAATAAAGATTCGATCATACTTTGTTGCTTAGGTTGAGCACTTCCGCCACCTAATAAGCCACCTAGTAAATCTCCAATTCCATTTTCTGAAACTTGGTTTTGTCTGGTCTCTTTACCTAAATACCCCATAACGATTGGAGCGGTAATTTTTAAAATTTGCATTATTGAACCAGCATCGATACCTGATTTTTGCGATAAAGCACTTGTCACATTATTTTGAGATCCACCAAGTACATGTTCTAAGATTCCTGCACCGTCGTCCATTACATGTTGATCAACTCCACCACCAAAGAAACCTCCTAAATCATTTAAGATACTTCCATCATGTTTTCCATTAATTGCTTCCATTAACCCAGCTGAACCTTCAGAAGTTGAAGCATTTCTTTTCATGGCCCCCATTAATACTGGTAAAGCCATAGTTAATACAGATGAAGTCTTTTCTTCAGATTGCCCTACTTGACTGGCCGTACCGCTAATCAAGGCTTTTCCCATATCACTACTTAATAAGTCTAATATTCCTGACATATTTATTTTTTTAGATTAATTTCAGTCTAAAGGTATAAAATATTAGGAGCAGTAGTTAGATCAAATGATTAATTTGTAGTTTTTTATCGATAATAAGTGATTTAAAATGAAAGATATTAAGATTTTAATCTAACTAAGCACAAAAAAAGTCGCTTAATAGCGACTTTTATATTTATGTCAATTTCTTTATTTAAGAAGTGTTACTATTTGAGAAGCCAATTCTGTTCCAATTCTATCTTGTGCTTCAACTGTGGCTGCTCCTATATGCGGTGTTAATGATAATTCAGGATTCATCAATAATTGTACTTCTGGAGCGGGTTCTTTTTCAAACACATCTAACCCAGCGTATTTTACTTTTCCTGATTGAATAGCTTTCACTAAAGCGACTTCATCCAAAACACCACCACGAGCTGCATTAACAATTCCGATACCATCTTTCATTAAGTCGAATTGCTCTTTACCAATTACATATTGCTTTTGAGCTGGTACATGTAAGGTGATAAAATCAGAATCTTTTAAGATGTCTGCAGTAGGTTCAGTTTCAATTTCAACGTCGATTGATTGTCCATTGTAAAACGGTACATTAATCGTTGCTTTTCCTACAAAAGCATCAGAAGCGATGACTTTCATACCCACACCTAAAGCGATTTTGGCAACTTCTCTACCAATTCTACCAAAACCAATAATACCAAGGGTTTTACCTCTTAATTCAATTCCAGTAGCATATTGCTTTTTTAATTCTTTAAAGCGAGAGTCACCTTCTAAAGGCATTTGTCTGTTGGCATCGTGTAAAAAACGAACCATTCCGAATAAATGGGCGAAAACCAACTCAGCTACAGAACTTGAAGAAGCGGCTGGAGTGTTAATGACGTGAATGCCTTTGCTTTTTGCATAATCAACATCAATATTATCCATACCGACACCACCACGTCCAATTAATTTAAGGCTTGGACAGGCATCGATAAGTTCTTTTCTGACTTTAGTTGCACTACGTACTAATAAAGCTGTAACGTCGTTTTCATTAATATAGTTTTCTAATTGATCTTGAGCGACTTTAGTCGTAATTACTTCAAACCCATCTTTGGTTAAAGCGTCGATACCACTTTGAGAAATTCCGTCGTTTGCTAATACTTTCATTTGTTGTTTTTTAAGCTTTTCTTTCTAATTCTTGCATTACATCAACCAGTACTTTTACACTGTCTAATTCCAGTGCATTGTACATTGAGGCTCTATAGCCTCCAACACTTCTATGACCGTTCAATCCGCTCACACCAGCATCATTCCAAAGTTGATCAAATAATTCTTTATGGGAGTCATCAGTTAAAAGAAATGTCGCATTCATATGACTACGATCTTCTACAGCAGTAGTTCCTTTAAATAATGGATTTCTATCTATTTCGTCATAGAGTAAATTAGCTTTAGCATCATTTAATTTTTCGATACCAGCAATTCCTCCTTTACCCTTTAACCATTGTAAGGTGAGCATCGACACATACACAGGGAATACAGGAGGGGTATTAAACATACTATCCTTTTTAATATGCGTAGTGTAATCTAACATAGTAGGAATGGTTCTTCCAGTTTTACCTAAGATTTCATCCCTAACAACAACAAGTGTTGTTCCGGCAGGCCCCATATTTTTTTGAGCACCAGCGTAAATCAAATCAAATTGACTAAAATCAATCTTCCTTGAAAAAATATCCGAACTCATATCACATACTAAATGACCGTTTACAGTTGGGAAAGTCTTCATTTGTGTACCAAAAATAGTATTATTGGAAGTACAGTGGAAGTATGCAGCATCTTCTGGGATTGAATACCCTTTTGGAATATTTTTAAATCCATTGTTCTTAGAGGAAGCAACTTCTGTGATTTCTCCAAAAAGTTTTGC
>JABSPN010000377.1 GCA_013214425.1 Flavobacteriaceae bacterium
TGTTACTGCAGCATTAATGTTTACGGTTGCAGTAGAGGTATCGTCAGCACAAGGTGCTACCCCAGTTACGGTATAATCAAATGTAGAAGTCGTAGCTCCTGCAGCTGGTAAGAATGTTCCAGCAGCAGCATTGAATGTACCACCAGTTCCACCTGTTCTTACCCATGTTCCACCTGCATCTTCACCCGTAATTAAACTAAATAAATCTATTACTGCTGTGCTATCATCACAAATTGTTGTTGAACCATCTGTTCCTGCATTAGCATCAACAACTATAATCAAATCAAAAGTTGTAATATCGTAACATCCAGTAGCAGTATCTTCTATTCTAACATGAACCGTGTAAGGACTTTGAGCTGTTGTTATCACAAAAGCGTTTGCAGGAGTTAATAATCCTGCAGCTCCACCAGCAACTGCATTTGCGTTAGAATCATAATAAGCAACTGTTGCTCCCGTTTGAGTTCCTAAAACTGTAGCATCATTAGATGTCAAATCAAAAGTTTCATCTCCTGAACCATCAGCATCGCACTGAACCATATCAGCAACTGGATTAGCTGTAACTGCTCCATCATTAACTGTTACAACTGTTTCATCAGTCTCAGTTAAAATAGTACCATCACATAAAGTATAGGTTACTTCTGCTGTATAAGTAGTAGTAGTTGTTGGACAAACATTAATTACATCTGTATTCCCTACAACCGGGCCAGCAGTTCCAGAACCTTCATACCAAGTAACTGTAGTAATCGAAGGACCATTCGGAGTAAAACGCCACGCCTCATTCGTTACCGCCCAGTTTGGGTCTAAACCATTTCTACCTGGAGCAACATGCGCAACAGTGGCTGTATCATCTTGAATACCAATTATAGCATTTCCTCCATTCCATCCAGCACATACATTTTTCTCTTCAACATATACCTCAATAATGTTTGTATCTTCATACAATACCATCATACCAGTATATAAAACTGAAGTACATGAGAACATTGGCACATCATGCCAAGCAGCGACAAGTGCTCTACAACCAGTGTCAAGAGTTATTAATTCCCAACCTACTTCACCACCAAGTGATGGATCTATATCGTGATATACTCCATATATAGAGTTTGCAAATAATGCTCCAACTGTACTCGGTAAGTTATTTGAAAACGCATAACCTGACGGACCACTTGCAGGACCTGTATCAAATGAAATAATACCATTAGATCCTGCTATACATTGATTATAACTATTTCCGTAGAAACAAAAGTCAAAAGGTAAATTAATAACTGGAGACCAAACGTCATCTGTTCCCACACTAATAGGATTCGCCAAACAATCAAACTGATAAGGTGGCGCATAAGCTATTGAAGAAACGACATAATCTGTAGTATCTCCTAAATCTAAATACGTTGCTTCTATATCAACACAATTTGTACCAGACGAACAATCAATTGGAGCAGGATCAACATCTCCTAAACCAAGACCTCCACCAATCACATTTGGACATCCAGCAGTAGAAGTACCTGTACCATTTCCAGGAGAACAGCTACCTCCACCGCCACCTATTGGGGCGCAGCTTATATCAGCTCTCCAACCCCCTTGAGTAGTAGAACCATCTGAATCCCAAACTATAGTTAAACACCCTGTGCCATCGCCAGCAGTTGTAGCTGTAATTGTACCTGGACTTGCTCCACTATAAGTTCCAATTAGGGGATCTGCAGTAGAGTCTCCATTATAAATTGTCATATCATCCCAACCTCCCTCAACATCCCAAAATGTAAAATCTAAAGTAACAGCATCTCCAGCTGTAGTTGGACAAATTGTCAAGGTAAATAATTCGTTATTGGCGTAATCACCTCCATTCCCTCCTGAATCAAAAAAAGTTCCAGAACATTGATTGAACGAACCATCTTGCATATTTATATTTTGAGCATTAACCCCAAATACAAAAAACGATAATACTAATAGTAATATTTTTCTCATAACAAATTATTGTAGTTGTTTTTGTGGTAAAATTTTGATTAAGTAGTTTGTATTATCTACTCTATAGTGAATCGGTCTTTCTTTGGGGTAAAAGTCAACTGCGTATTTCAATACGTTAAAATCATCTGGATTGAAACTCGTATCTCTAGAAAGAGTTGAGTTGTATTTATTTCTTAATGGAATTTGAGAAAGTTTTTGATAGCTTTCTTCTTGTTTAAGTGGATGCTCCATAATAATCACTCTATTTTGAAGCAAATCCAACAACCTATCATATCGTTGTTGTTTATTAAACACTTCCTCATTAGCAAAAGTAGCATACACTTCTGTTATAAATGCATCGGCTTGTTGTTTAGATATTTTTGGCTCCTGTACTTCCAAGACAATTAAGTCTTTACTATGTTCATTTGATTTAATGATTGTAAAAGAAGTTAGCAAAATAGCAAAAAGGGGTATTGCTGACAAAAAGTATTTTTTTCTCATTTCCGGATGTTGTTAAGGTCATTATTCAAATAATCCTTTGAAATTAAGAAATAATTAACATTGTTATTATTTTAGCAAAAACCAACATATGTTAATCGACAAAACGCATATTAAATCGACGAATGTTGTATTAAAACACAAAAGTTAACATATTATTATGTTTATTGTAGCTAGTGATATTTTTTTTAGTTATTTGTAAATACCTTGTCTAAAACCTTATAAAACTAATAATTTAATAAGTAAAATTACAAAATTTTAAAGTATGATCAGCATTAGTAGGATTTTGATTAATGATTCTCATCTCAAAAAAAAGAGAATCTAAAAAATCATGTTTTAAATCAATATTGTATAACTAAAAACAATTCTTAATGAAAACCTAATACAAGCATTTATTAGTAGAGTTTCGTATCTTTGTGTCTTAAATTTGACAGAAATGAAATTTGACAATTTAGATTCTATGATGGATGATATAGGTGATAATCATATTATGACTTCACACCAAACTCCTATGAAGGAAGGGGCTTTTGATCTTTCTGATGATGAAAAAATAGAATTAATAAAAAAAGATGTTGCTAATATTTTGGAAACCCTTGGACTAGACCTAACCGATGACAGTCTTAGCGGAACTCCCAAAAGAGTGGCTAAAATGTTTGTCAATGAAATTTTTGGAGGACTAAACCCTGAAAACAAACCTAAGGCATCTACATTTGATAATAAGTATCAATATGGAGAAATGCTCGTTGAGAAAAATATTGTTGTATATTCTACTTGTGAGCATCACTTATTACCTATTGTTGGAAGAGCTCATGTAGCT
>JABSPN010000378.1 GCA_013214425.1 Flavobacteriaceae bacterium
TCATTGGATTCGGCATTACATTGCCCATTCCCTTAAACATTTGGTTCTTGTTTTGACTGTTTTGGAACTTTCCAACGAAATAAGTCAAAAGAATAATTCCAGCTAAAACAATTTGTTGTTCATCAACATTGGTTTCATAAATCTGATACGCAATCCTTTTGGTTTTGTGAGTAATCTGTTGATGGTCAAGAATGATATTATTAGCTAAAGTCATGTCCAATTATTTTTTTCAAAGATAAGTAAGCTAAATGAGTTAGTATTATTCTTCCTCAGAAAAATCCTCTCTGTATTCAAAAATATCCCTTCTATCTTTTTTGGTTGGTCTCCCAGTACCTTTTTTACGATAGTAATTTTTAGAGAGTTTTAGTAATTCTAAATGTTCGAATGATTCTTTTGGAGTAATATCAGTTCGAAAAATATCAACTAATTTTGCTCCAACTCGGCTAGGTGGGATGTCTAATACTTTACAGATATAATCTATCTGATTTTTCCTGATAGAGATGGTGTCAGTAGGATACACCTCTCTGGAAGGTTTTACATTCTGATCATTTACTTTAATTTGCCCTTTTTTACAAGCTACAGTAGCTTGGTTTCGGGTTTTAAAATATCTGACGCACCACAAATACTTATCGACTCTCATATATATAGCTCAAAACAATGTTAAAAACAAAACAAAAATAAGATAAAATTGTATCTTGCAACCCAAAATATGCAATGATGAGAATATTTAAGTACTTAATGATTATAGCAGTTACTGGGATTATCATTCAATCCTGTAACAAAGAGGATGATGGAATCATAGTCGTACCTCCAAGAGATTTCGCCGAGGTAGTCCTAGAAGATGAAGCTGCTATTGAAGAATATTTACAAACACACTTTTATTATTTAAATACAACAAATCCGCCTTCTGGATTTGTAGATTTTATTGAGTTTGATACTATAGCGGGTGCTAACATTGGTCAAACACCATTGATGGATCAAGTATATACTAAAGAATTATTAGTTCAAGATATCCCTCACAAGGTATATATCTTAAAATTAGATCAAGGATTAGGAGATGCTCCTAAGTTTACAGATTCAGTAGTATGTGTTTACAAAGGAAATCTATTAGACGGAACTTTATTTGATAGTGGAATTAGTCCTTCTAGGTTTGATTTAACTTCGGTAACTAGAGGGTTTAATCAAGGAGTAATTGAATTTAATGGTTCTACTGGAACAATCGATAATGGTGATGGAACAACGTCTTTTACTGATTTTGGAAGAGGAGCAATTTTTATGCCTTCTGGTTTAGCTTATTTTAACGAATCTAGACCGAATATTCCAGCCTATTCACCATTGACCTTTAGGCTTAATCTTCTACAAGTAAACGAAGCAGATCACGATAATGATAATGTACCTTCTTATTTAGAAGATTTAGATGGTGATGAGCTTATTGTTGACGATGATTCTGACGGTGATAACTTCCCAGATTATTTAGATACAGATGATGATGGTGATGGAACACCAACACGCGAAGAAGATTTAGAACCCGACAGTGATTTAACTGTTGATAGAGACGGTGATGGAGATCCAACCAATGATTATGGTGATGGAGATCCTACTAATGATGATTCAGACAATGATGGGATACCAAATTATTTAGATCCAGATAGTACTGCTTCTAGTCAAGAGGATCAGTAATTAAATAGAACAATAAAAAAGCCTTCTAAATTTAGAAGGCTTTTTTATTTATAATGGTTGTTTTATTTTCGCTTGATTACCTTTTCGCAAGCAGCGACAATTGAGTTGGCATTTAATCCGTATTTATCCATTAATTGAGCTGGAGTGCCAGACTCTCCAAAAGTGTCTTGTGTCGCAATAAACTCTTGAGGAGTAGGGCGTTCTTCAGCTAAAACTCTAGCCACACTTTCTCCTAGCCCACCTAAATAGTTATGCTCTTCTGCAGTTACCACACATCCGGTTTTCATTACGGAATCAAGAATAGCATTTTTGTCTAAAGGTTTAATCGTATGAATATTGATCACTTCAGTGCTAATTCCTTTTTCATGTAAAGCTTCAGCGGCTTGAATAGCTTCCCATACTAAATGACCAGTAGCAACAATCGTTACATCTGAACCTTCTAATAAATGAACCGCTTTTCCGATCTCAAAGTTTTGGTTTTCCGGAGTGAAGTTTGCCACCTTAGGTCTTCCAAAACGTAAGTAAACAGGTCCGTGATGTTTAGCGATAGCTAAAGTAGCGGCTTTGGTCTGATTGTAATCACAGGTATTGATAACTGTCATACCTGGTAGCATTTTCATCAAACCAATATCTTCAAGGATTTGATGCGTAGCACCATCTTCTCCAAGTGTGATTCCGGCGTGAGAAGCACAAATCTTTACGTTTTTATCAGAATAAGCTACAGATTGACGAATTTGATCGTAAACTCTTCCAGTAGAAAAGTTAGCGAATGTTCCTGTAAAAGGAATCTTTCCTCCAATAGTCATACCAGCAGCAATACCAATCATATTCGCTTCAGCAATTCCGATTTGGAAAAAACGTTCTGGATGATTTTTTTTGAACTCATCCATTTTTAGTGAACCTGTTAAATCGGCACACATCGCAACTACTTCAGGATTTGTTTGTCCTAATTCAGTTAAACCAGCTCCAAATCCAGAGCGCGTATCTTTTTTACCTTGATCTATATATTTTTTCATGTGTAATCGATTTAGTAGTCCCCTAAGGTTTCAGGATTTTGTTCTAAAGCAGATGCTAATTGCTCATCGTTAGGAGCTTTACCATGCCATGCATGTGTATTCATCATAAAGTCTACTCCGTTACCCATTTCAGTATGCATTAAAATACAAATAGGTTTGCCATTGCCAGTCAATGATTTAGCTTCATTTAAAGTAGCGATAATTGCTTCTAAGTTATTTCCTTTAGCAATATCAAGAACAGTCCATCCAAATGCTTCAAACTTGGCTCTTAAATCTCCAAGAGGGAGTACATCGTCTGTTCCACCATCAATTTGCTTTTTGTTGTAATCAATTGTAGCAATTAGGTTGTCAACTTTATTTCCAGCTGCATACATAGCTGCTTCCCAAATCTGACCTTCTTGTAATTCTCCGTCACCATGTAAACTATATACGATGCTCGCATCGCCATTCAGTTTTTTGGTTAAGGCAGTTCCAATTGCGACACTCATTCCTTGTCCTAGAGAGCCAGAAGCGATTCTGATTCCTTCCAGTCCTTCATGAGTGGT
>JABSPN010000379.1 GCA_013214425.1 Flavobacteriaceae bacterium
TTTGAGGGTGTCTAGCTCATGGCTTTGATACAATTTATTTGCTGCGTTAAAGTGGTATCTAACCGAATCAGTCTCCCCCTTTTGCATGAAAACATTACCTAAATTGTTATGCGCAATAATTGTGTTTCTGTAATTTTTTCTTGAATTATAAAAAAACCATGCTTTGTGGTGGTAATAGATGGCAGAATCTAATTCTTTTCGATCTTCTTTTGCATAGGCCAAAAATTCGTAGATGCCACCATAATCTGAAGATAACTTTTTAAAAACAGGTGCTTTCATAGCAATTCTAGCATACTTTTGCGTCAATTTAAAGTCTCCCAATAAATATTGATTACGCGCAATGAAATAAGCTATATATCCCTTGTAGTTGTGCCTTGGATTAAATTTATCTAAGGTTTCCAAAGCACTAATCAATGATTTTGTAGACGAGCGGTATAGTTTGCTTTTATTTTGCATGACTCCTTTAATATAATAGGACGTGATAACATTATTTGTTTCGCCTAATGGAGGATTTTCAAGTTTATGATAGGCAGATATTGCTCTGTCGGCATAAAACTGAGCAGAATCATGTTCTCTCTTGATTTGGTGAAAATAGGCTTTTCTACAATTAAAGTAGGTCCATCCAACAAGTGAACTATCGGATTGTAATGCCTTTTCAAAGTGATTGAATTTTTTATACGTGAACGGTTGACCGATTGTCATGGTATCGAGTGCAGCCTGCGTGAAGACTTGTTGCCCAAAAGCTGTTTTATTTGCTAGGATACCTAACATTATATAAAGGATTAAAATACTTTGTTTTAGCTTCATTTTTTCTAATTTTGAAATAGCGAAAATAAACGAAGTAATTTGGATAACATAATTAAAGCTCTTATTGTTGAAGATCATCAGGAATCCAGTGATTATCTCTATGATATGGTGACCAATACTTTTCCTGAAATACGCATTTTAGCTAGAGAAAAAACGATTACAGGTGCTTTGCAAAGTATCGCCAAGTATGAACCTTCTCTAGTGTTTTTAGATATTGATTTAGAGGATGGTTTGTCTTTTGCCATTTTAGATAAGACAGTTTATACTGATTTTGAAGTTGTTTTTACAACGGGCTATGATATGTATTACCAAAAGGCCTTTGAGTACTGTGCGTTTAATTATTTGTTAAAACCCATTAATAAAGATGCTTTAACCAAAGTAATTGAAAAATTTAAACGGCTTGTGACGCCAACTGAATTAGCTCAAAAAAACACGAAATTAAGTGCCTTACTTAATCAAGAAAATCCTAGGGTTATTATTAATTTGGGAGATGAAAATATTTTTGTGCCAATTAGTGATATTATTCTTTGTGAAGCAGATGGAAGTTATTGTGAAATTACGGTAAATGAGAAAAAATACTTGACTTCAAAACCTTTAAAGTACTATGAGGAACTTTTTGAAAACAAGTCTTTTTTTAAGGCAAATCGATCTGTTTTGGTTAACATATTGCATATTACTCGAATTCATAAAAAAGAAACTATTGTACTCAGCAACAAAAAAAAGGTAACGGTATCTGTTCGAAATAAAAGTTTACTTTCCGAATTGATGAGTAATTTTAGCTAAAACGTTTAATAGGTAATTTCTTACGTTTATAGATTATTTGTCTTCGCTCATACATTCCTCTTTTCATGAATGAATTCATCTACCTACTTTTGATTGCATAAATCAAAAAAAGAGAAAAGATGAAAAAAATATTATGCGCGTTATTGTTACTAACACTAACTCAAGCAAGTGCCCAATTAGAAAATAGCAATTGGATTTTTGGTCAAAACACGGGGTTAAGATTTCCAGATATTAGCGCTCCTCCTGAGGCCTTAACTGGTACATCAATTTTTTCAACGGAAGCCTGTGCCTCTATTTCAAATCAATCAGGAGAGTTGTTGTTTTATTCAGATGGTGAAACGGTTTATAATAGATTAGGAGATGTTATGGAGACTGGATTGAATGGATCACAAACATCTACTCAAGGAGCTTTAATTGTACCAAAACCTGGATCAACTACAAATTATTATTTATTTACAAGTGGAGAATATGCAAGTTTTGCTCCAAAAGGGTTTTATTATTCAGAGATAGATATGACATTAGACGGTGGCTTGGGAGGTGTTGTTGTAGGAAATAAAAATATTCCTTTACGCGATCCCTCAGGAATTGCAATAACAGCAAGTCAGTCAGAGAAAATAACATCAATATCAACCCCTGATATTGATTATATATGGGTAGTTATTAATCATGAAGACAGCTTTTATAGTTATAAAGTTTCTTCTTTAGGAGTAAGTTACACTCCAGTTTACATTAGCACTTCCTTTACAAGTGGCGATTCACAAGGTGCAATGAAAATTTCACCTGATGGAGAAAAATTAGCTCTAGCATATTCTGGATTGTTTACAGAAAACAAAAGAGTTGATTTATATGACTTTGATCTAGAAACTGGTAGAATTGATAACAGAGTAAATATTTATGAAACTTTGTTTAATATTGATTCACCATATGGATTAGAATTTTCAGCTGATAGTCAAAATGTATATTTTTCCACCGATCGTTCCTTGTATCAATTTAGAACTTTAAATAAAAAAGATGAATTAACTTACGGAAAAAATAAATCTAAAATTTATCAATACAATTTACCTACCAAGTCACTAGAACTTGTCGTAGAAGTGGCATCTACTGATGGGTTTAAAGGGCTTCAAAGAGGGATAGATGATAAAATTTATGTTAGCCAATCAACGAACTTTCTAAGTATAATTCATTTTCCAAATGAAACTGCAGATTTATGTGGTTTTGAATTCGAATATTTAGACTTAGAAATGAATTCAAATTGGAATTTTCCTCAATGGGTACATAAGGTGTGTAATAAAGAATGGGCTTTTGATTTTGGTTCTGTTTTGAGTAACAATACAACTCATGTTATACGCGATATTGTAACAGATACCGAGGGTAATGTTTATGTCATGGGTGCGCAACTGGATAATCAATCTGCACAAGTTACTGCTGCTATTGGAGCAGATGCAATTAACCATTCTCGTTTTTTTATTGCTAAATTTAATACTTGTAAAGAGTTAGAGGCTTATCATACATTTACCGAGCCAGGACCAAGTCAATATGGTAAACTAAGGATAGGATCAGACGATCGATTATATGCAGAGATACATGGTAATAATTTAAATGTCAAGGCTATAGACAAAACAACACTTACTGCAACTTGGGTGCAAAATT
>JABSPN010000038.1 GCA_013214425.1 Flavobacteriaceae bacterium
ACCTTTTCCTTTGGGAGTGGCTTGCTTTTCACCGTCTTTTACACACAATAAAATATCATGCGCATTGGCATCTTCCTGACTACTATAATAGGTGTTATTGGTAGCAATCAATTTTATGTTGTGCTTTTTGGCAAACTGAATCAATACTTCATTCACACGATCTTCATCTTCCTGATTGTGCCTCATGAGTTCTATGTAAAGATCTTCAGCAAAGGCTTCTTTCCACCAAATTAAGGCCTCTTCAGCTTGTTTTTCACCAATATTTAGGACTTTACTAGGCACCTCACCATATAAGTTTCCAGTTAACACCATTAAGTCTTCTTTGTATTCAAGAATCAATTCTTTATCTATCCTTGGCACATAATAAAATCCATCTGTATAGGCCTTGGATGATAACTTGGCTAGATTGTGATAACCATTTTTGTTTTTGGCTAGAAAAACTACTTGATATCCATTATCTTTTCTTGACTTATCTGTATGGTTTTCGCAAACAAAAAACTCGCAACCAACAATAGCTTTTAAAGATTTTTCATCACATGTTTCACCCTTTTCTTCAGCTTCCTTGATTTTAGCTTCAACCGATTTATTATGCCCCATAACTGCTTTTACAAAATGAAAAGCCCCCATCATATTGGCATGATCTGTAAGAGCTACAGCATTCATATTGCCTTTGATAGCTACATTTACTAAATCTCCAGTACTTATCGTAGATTGTAATACTGAGAACTGAGAATGGTTGTGTAAATGAGAAAAATCAGCATTAGCAAGATCGCTCAGGTTTTTATCTAAATCTTCTTTAGAAATTTTGACTTCTGTTTTTTCAGCAGCCAATCTTTTTCTGATTTTATCCGATTCCGCTTTAAGATTGATATGATGTAATCCGATTAACTGAATCGTATCGGGATTCGTCTCATCAAAATTCTGAAAATAATCTGGCTGAACATCTAATTGTTCTTTCGTGTAGGCTCTTTTCCTAATTAATTCAAAGAAACAACGAGTGGTTGCCTCAACATCGGCAGTTGCATTATGTGCTTCTGCAAAAGGCACTCCAAATAAGTACTGATGTAATTCTGTTAGCGTTGGGAGTTTGTATCGTCCTCCTCTACCTCCGGGTATTTGACAAAGCTCTGCTGTAATTTCTGTACAGGTATCCAGAACGGATAGTTCCTGTAAGTTGTTATCAAATCCGTAGCGATAAAACTCACAGCCCATGATATTGATATCAAAACCTACATTTTGCCCGACTACAAATTTAGTTTTCTGAAGTACAGCATGGAATTTTTCAAGCATGTCACGAAACTCGATTCCTTGTTCCTGAGCCAATTCAGTAGAAATTCCATGAATTTTTTCAGAATCAAATGGGATATTAAATCCATCTGGTTTTACCAGATAATCCTGATGCTCGATACAATTACCAAATTCATCATGTAATTGCCAAGCAATTTGCACACATCTAGGCCAGTTATCAGTGTCTGTTATAGGAGCATCCCAGCGTTTTGGAAGCCCTGTGGTCTCGGTATCAAAAATCAAAAACATATGATCAAATTTAGCAAATATTTGACTAGTCTATACCGCTAAAAAAATAAGTTGTAAACAAGAAAAAGCCTCTTCTGTTGAAGAGGCTTTTCGCAACGTTTATATGTTTTAGAATTAGTATGTTAAATCGATAATTCCGTTACTAATTGTAATAAAACCATTGTTCGCATTACCTCCTTCAAACAGCCTTCCGTTTAAAGTTCCTGAGAATGCATTACCTGCGTTAGTCACCAAGTTTCCTAAGAAGTATGATGGTGTCGCATTTGGATCGTTAGGATCTGGGAAATACGGGAAAGATGGATCTGCATCTGTATAGATCACTCCATTGTATTGAATTCGAACATCTCTTAGTACATCAACTCCACAGTTAGCATCTCCAGGAGGAGGTGTACAATTTCCAATTGAAGGATCGATACTAGAATCAAACCTTAAATCGATAGTATCATTTGTTCCGGTAATTTCCCCTCTTACTTGAAGGAACTGCCCAGATTGTTCAACATAAATAATATCATATACTTTATCTTCTCCATTAATATTTACTGTAAAAGTTCCGTTTCCATTAGCTCCCTGACAATCACCCAAAATAATTATAGTATCAACAATTGTTCCGTCTGGATCACCACAATATGTGATTTGATCTTGTAAAGCATTTACATAAGCAGCACAGGCTGCAGGATATTCATCAGAATTAGGAGGAGTGGCATTAAATGTAGCTCTAGCTGTATTTACTAGACCAGTGATATAATCACAAGACTCACTCACTAATGTTGGATTAGCTATATTAGGTTGAATACGATAAAAAGTTCCGAAAGAAATACTCACAGCATTTACGCCATTGTAAGCTCTAAAGCCAAATTCTCCTGAAAACCCTTCAGGTCCTGCTTCAGTGATATTGATAAATCCTTCTCCAACACCAATAGTAGAGTATAGTATTGTATTCCCTGTAGTTATATCTCCTACTATATATTCAGCAGCAACAATATTGGTTTGGGGTGAAATTGTATAGTTAGCCGTTCCGATATCTGGAACCTTTAAAGAAACTACTTGTCCGTTCCCAATACCCGTAATAATTAAGCTACCATCATCAGATGTTCCTAATTGATATTGATCTGCTCTCCAGAATACATTTTCTATTTCGCCTTGAAATGTTGGGTTATTGAATGTAACATCACTCCCACAACTTGAAAACAACACCACAGCAATAAGTAGGTAAAATAATTTGTTCATCTTCTAAAACTTTAATCGTTGATCCACAAATGTAACAGAAAATATTTAATCTTATTTATATTATAAACAGAAAATTACTTTATATTTGCGCACTTAAAATTAATAACCAAGGTCGAGCACCTTAAAAATTAACACATTATGCCTGTAAGAATTAGATTACAAAGACACGGAAAAAAAGGTAAACCATTCTATTGGATTGTTGCCGCAGACTCAAGAGCTAAAAGAGATGGACGCTATTTAGAAAAGTTAGGAACTTATAATCCTAACACTAATCCCGCTCAAATCGATTTAGATGTTGATGGCTCTGTGAAGTGGCTAAACAATGGAGCTCAGCCTTCTGATACTGCTAGAGCAATTTTATCTTATAAAGGTGTTATGCTTAAAAAGCACCTTTTAGGTGGTGTAGCTAAAGGCGCGTTAACTGAAGAGCAAGTTGAAGAGAAATTCACTGCTTGGGTTGCTGAGAAAGAAGGTAAAATCCAAGGTAAGAAAGATGGTTTAGCTAAAGCTAATGCTGATGCTAAAGCTAAATCTCTTGAAGCTGAAAAAGCAGTTAACGAAGCTAGAATTACTGCTAACGCTCCTCAAGAAGAAGAGTAAACAACAATTATGCAACTTAAAGATTGTTTCTTTTTAGGAAAAATCGTTAAAAAGTATAGCTTCAAAGGAGAGGTTTTAGTGAAGTTAGATACAGACGAACCTCAACTTTACACAAAATTGGAATCAGTTTTTATTTCTTTAGGAAATAATCTGGTTCCTTTTTTTATTGACGATGCTCGCCTACATAAATCTAATTTGTTGCGTCTTAAATTTGAAGACGTCGACACCGAAGACGATGCAGATCAGTTAATAAAATGCGACCTCTACCTACCACTATCTTTTTTACCCAAACTCTCCGGAAATAAATTCTACTACCACGAAGTTGTCGGATTTACTGTTGTAGACACCAATTTTGGAGAAGTAGGAACTATTACTGGTGTAAACGACAATACAGCTCAAGCTTTATTTGAGATCGATCGTGATGGAACAGAAATCCTTATCCCTTTAAACGACGAATTTATTTCCGAAGTAAGCAGAGTGAAGAAACAAGTTATTGTTTCGACTCCTGAAGGACTTATTGATCTTTATTTAGAGCTCTAAAATACTTGAAACAGCCTCTCTTGCCGATCTAGCAGCTATATGCACAGAAGACCAATCAGCAAAAGAAGTATAAGCATCTCCTGCAAAAAAGACTTTATTTCCAATTGGTTTTGCTAATATCCTAGACGTTCTTGCTCTTGCATAATCGGCCAAATAAGCCTGTCTTATGTAAGGTTCTTTACTCCAATTTTGCACAAGATGTTTGACATAATATTTTGATGCTTGACCCCCGTATAATCCATCCAATTCTTTAAGGATATACTCCTTTAATTCATTATCCGATTTCTTTTGATAATCGACAGCATTTAATCCAACCAAAAACAAACCGAGTATGTTTGATTTCGAATTTTGTCCATAGGCCGCATCGTAATACAATTGTTGTCCGTTTACAGTATGACTATTATGTAATGTCAAAAATGTTGGATAAAATTTCTTCGAAAACTCAATAAAAACCTTCATTCCACCCCATATATAAGCTTCTTTCAAGACTTCTAACTTACTTTTAGGCAATGAAGGCGTAAACTCTATGTCGCCATCTTTCAGAATTTGGATTGGTACGGTAACAATGACTTCATCTCCCTTGTACATCTTCCCTTTTTGAGTTGTAATTATTACTTCATCACCTTCATAATTGATGGAGGTTACAGGAGCATTTAATATGATTTTATCCTGAACTGAGGGAACAATATATTCTTCAAAGAAAGCCATCCAAGAAGAACCTTTAAATTTCAAATCTTCATCAACTCCAAACCAACCCTCAGTAGTTTCGGCATAGGTTCCTTCATCAAAATAACCAATGGTATCACTCTTACTATACTCTTGCATTTTGGTCGTTATCTGAACTGATGGGTCATTCACAATTTTATCAAATTCACTTAGATCTGAATGCAACCATTCGGCGCCTAACGGAATTGGAAAATCTGTAAATTCAGTATTATGCCTAATCCTTCCTCCGTAGTGAGCTGAGGCTTCAATAATTTCAAAGTCGATGCCTTGCTGATTTAATAAATATCCGGAAGACAACCCGGCGGGTCCAGCTCCAATGATGATTACTTTTCGATTTAAACCTCTTTTGTCTGACTTGTCATTCAGATTACTCGCTAATAACGAAGGCGCTACAGGTAAAACAATACCTAAAGCCCCACATATTTTAATGAATTCTTTTCTTGTCATACTATTGTTTTGATGTATGCTATTTGACCATTAAATGAAGAAAGCCCTTATGTGTTTGGATAATAAAATAGTAATTTTTTGTGATTTTTATTTTAAAATTCTTGATATTTCCTTTCTTTTGCCTAGAATTGAGAGGCTGGCTCAGCCTTCGCTTGGCTTCGGCTGACTAGTGAGCTTCCAAATTTAAAGAGAGGTGGCCGAGCGGTTTAAGGCGCACGCCTGGAAAGCGTGTTGGGTTCACGCCCTCGAGGGTTCGAATCCCTTCCTCTCTGCAAGCAAAAGTGAAACAAGAATTTGTTTCACTTTTTTATTTCGAATTTACGTTAAAAGTTTACTCTTATGAGTAAATGAGGAATAAAAAAGAAAATGCAAAGTATTTTACTTTTGCTTGGACAAAGTCTCCTTTTGGGATCATGGAATACCCCTTTTTCCATTCTACAAGCACTATCAGTGTAACAATTCAAACACATCAGCGTCTTAATTGTATCAAATAAAATCACCAATCAACAGAAACTGTCATGAAAAAAATATTCTTATTATTCTTTTTAATCGGATCCTTTAGTATCCAAGCACAAGATATTCCTCAACAGGTAAAAGATGTTATTAAAGCCAGAGTAGATGAAGGTATCAATCCAAGTATTGTAGTAGCCTATATAGATGGGGACAACGTTTCCTATTTTAATTACGGAAACACGACATGGAATGATGGCACTCCAGTAAATGAACAAACCGTATATGAAATCGGATCGATTTCAAAAGTATTTACAGGGATCTTATTAGCCGAGCAAGTAATAAATCGTAACATAAAACTAAACGACCCTATTGCCAACTATTTACCCGCAAGTGTTTCTGTACCTCAATATAAAGGTAAAAGCATCACGTTTACTGATATGGCAACACATACCTCAGCTCTTCCAAGAATGCCTGATAATTTTACTCCAGCCGATCCTCAAAACCCATATGTAGATTATTCTGTAACTCAACTTTACGATTTCATATCGGGATATACATTAACTCGAGAAATCGGAGGTACTTATCAATATTCAAATTATGCCATGGGCTTATTAGGTCATATACTGGCTTTACAAAACAATAGTTCTTATGAAGAATTGATGGTATCACGCATTGCAAACAAACTAAACATGAAAGATACTAGAGTGGCGTTAACAGATACTATAAAAAAACATTTAGCCTTAGGACATTCTGGATCCCGTCAAGTTTCAAACTGGGATATTATAAGCTTGGCAGGTGCTGGAGGTATTCGTTCTTCTGCTAGTGATATGGTGAAATTTTTAAAAGCCAATATGAGTCCATCTAGAACTAGTCTCGGAAAAGCCATGTCTTTGAGTCATGATGTTCATTATGAAAAAAAAGAAAACAATTTCAAAATGGGATTAGGATGGCACTATATGAATGACAATATTATATGGCATAATGGAGCAACTGGAGGTTATACCGCATTTACAGGTTTTGTAAAAGGCACTCAAAAAGGAGTAGTTGTATTAACCAATTCTACTTCGGATGTTAACGATATCGGATTAAAATTATTAAATCCAACATCTAATTTAACCATGCCCAAAAAGTCTATTGCAAAATTATTACAACAGGAAATTGATGCAAATGGTATTGAAAAAGGCATAGCGCTTTATGATTCATTAAAAAAGAAAAACGATGGGAACTATAACTTTGAAGAAGGAGAGTTAAATCGTTTGGGGTATGATTACTTGAATAACGAAAAAATAGCCATTGCTATTGCGCTCTTTAAAAAGAATGTAGCTGAATTTCCAAAAGCTTCAAATCCTTATGATTCTCTGGGAGAAGCTTATTTAAAAAATGGGGATACTGAGTTGGCTATAGCTAATTATACAAAATCTGTCCAATTGAATCCAGCAAATACGAATGGAATCGAAGCCTTAAAGAAGATGGGGATTGACACCAATACAATACTCCCAGAAGTTAGGCTTTCAGAAACTGTTTTAGAACGTTATGTAGGTACTTACGAGCTCACTCCTACTTTTCTAATTACAATTACAAGAAAGGACGATCAATTATTTGGACAAGCGACTGGACAAAATCAGTTTGAACTATTTCCTCGTAATGAAACAAAGTTTTATCTGAAGATTGTAGAAGCCAGTATTACTTTTAGTGTTAATAATAAAAATGAGACCGTAAGCCTGACACTCCATCAAGGCGGATTTGACCAAAAGGCTAAAAAAATAAAATAAACAGAAAGCGCGAGCATGATGTTCGCGCTTTCTGTTTTATTATGAAATCTTATTCCTCCATCCTCTCTTTTCAAATGACCTAATATTTTCACAAGTCTTAATTGAAATCAGATATTTTGATAAGTTGATCAACTCTTGATCATTCTGATCACCTTCATAGGGAACTACATAAATAGCATTACCGTAATTATTCCTAGTCTTTTCAGGAGAATCATATGATAATCATTCTTTCTATTCGATAGGCTCGATTCTTCAATTTTTTAAGTTGCTTTTCACAGTAATAATTATCTAATTGATAGTCTCTTTTTAGTGTGCAACGAGTCCTGCCCTAAACAAACTTAAAAACAACATTTAATGGCTTTATCCTCTCAACTATCTCTTCAACCTATTGGTCATCTAACGATGACCAAATAGCTAAATCAAAATGACTATTCATTTCTATCAAAAACTCAACATATGAAACGCTACAGTTAACGTTATGGTGATGCCATTAAAGAAAATCTCTAAATAATTGCAACCCTGATTAGGGAATTAAATCCAATATAAACTGAAAGTCGTCCATATTATGGTAAATTATAATTACCCCAGCTGACAATACTGCTAACCCTACTACTAGTAACAATATTGCCATATACTTCGTTTGAATATTATTTGTTAATAACACTTTATAACGACCATTCTCATGCAAATACATAATATCAATAGCGTCATTAACTTTTCTATCAAATGGTGAGATTATAATTTTCTCATCGACTTCTTCTCCCCGTTTATTGGTAAACCGTAAAATCGGATAATAGACAGTTTTTTTATAGCCTCGAGAAGTTTTGAATTGTTCTGGAACAAAGTTAACTACCACTGCTTTTGTTCTTATTCCATACAGCTTAATCATTCTCATTCTTTTAAACATTATAATTGCAGGAATCAAAAAGGCTAATGCACCTGTTATAAAAATAAGTCCTTCCATATTTTTCCTTTTCTCAAAGTTAAACTTATTTCTGAAGAACTAGTATTTTTGTCTTGACAGTATACAAATAATTAAATCATCGGAACACAACCATTTCAATTTAAAGAATTCAAAGTCGCTCAAGACAAATGTGCTATGAAAATTGGCACAGACGGAGTGCTATTAGGAGCTTGGGCAAACCTCGAACATCAACCCTTTTCAATTCTAGATATTGGAGCCGGCACTGGAGTAGTCGCACTAATGCTAGCCCAACGTAGCCATGCTGAAGTAGTTGATGCATTAGAAATTGATGATGAGGCTTATGAACAAGCTTCAGAAAACTTTGAAGCTTCTCCCTGGAATGATCGCTTGTTTTGTTACCATGCTGGTTTTTTAGAATTTGTTCAAGAAATCGATGATGAATACGATTTGATTGTTAGTAACCCTCCTTTTTTTAACCCCTCCCTGTCTACGTCATCTCTTCAAAAGAGTGAGAATTCTATTTCTAAAGCAAGAGAAATGGCAAGATTCAATGACGCCTTACCTTTTGAACATTTACTAGCAGGGACAGCCAACTTATTATCACGAGAAGGAAAAGCCTGTTTTATCATCCCTTTTCAGGAGGAACAGAAATTTTTATTTATAGCTGCAGCGGTAGGGTTATTTCCGAATAAAATTACGCATGTAAAAGGAACTCCAACTTCAGAAATTAAGCGAAGTTTACTGGAACTTTCTTTTACAAGAAGTGATGTTTTTAACACAGAGTTGGTAATTGAAACAGATCGTCATGTATACACTCCTGAATATGTGGGTTTAACCAAAGATTTTTACCTGAAAATGTAACATTTGACTATTTGATTGTTTCAATAATTAGTACATTTGCCCTAAATACAATAGTTAAGGTTTCTAAACAATTCAAAACCATGAAACAAGATTTATTCCAAGCCCCAGATTATTATCAATTAGATGATTTATTATCTGAAGAACACAAACTTGTTAGAGACGCTGCCCGTGAGTGGGTAAAAAGAGATGTCTCTCCAATTATAGAAGATTATGCTCAAAAAGCAGAATTCCCAACTTCAATCATTAGCGGATTAGCAGAAATTGGTGCATTCGGACCGTATATTCCTGAAGAATATGGTGGTGCTGGATTAGATCAAATTTCTTACGGATTAATCATGCAGGAAATTGAAAGAGGAGATTCTGGGGTACGTTCTACTGCTTCTGTACAATCATCTTTAGTAATGTATCCTATATGGAAATACGGAACTGAAGAGCAACGTAAAAAATATCTTCCTAAATTAGCTTCTGGAGAGTGGATTGGTTGTTTTGGTTTAACAGAGCCTGATCACGGATCAAATCCCGGAGGAATGGTAACCAACTACAAAGATATGGGTGACCACTATCTTTTAAATGGTGCTAAAATGTGGATCTCAAACGCACCATTTGCTCAAATAGCAGTAGTATGGGCTAAAAATGAAGAAGGAAGAATTCATGGATTAATCGTTGAAAGAGGAATGGAAGGTTTTTCTACTCCTGAAACGCATGGAAAATGGTCTTTAAGAGCTTCAGCTACTGGAGAACTAATTTTCGATAATGTAAAAGTTCCTAAAGAAAATTTATTACCAAATAAAACCGGACTTGGCGCACCACTTGGATGTTTAGATTCTGCTCGTTATGGAATTGCATGGGGAGCTATTGGAGCAGCAATGGACTGTTACGATACAGCTTTACGTTATGCTAAAGAACGTATTCAGTTTGGTAAGCCAATTGGAGCTTTCCAATTACAACAAAAGAAATTAGCTGAAATGATTACAGAAATCACTAAAGCACAATTATTAACTTGGCGTTTAGGTGTATTACGTAATGAAGGAAAAGCTACTTCTGCTCAGATTTCTATGGCCAAAAGAAATAATGTGGCTATGGCGAAAGAAATTTGTAGTGAAGCCAGACAAATGTTAGGAGGAATGGGTATTACTGGTGAATATTCTATCATGAGACATATGATGAATTTAGAATCTGTAATTACTTATGAAGGTACGCACGACATCCACTTATTAATTACTGGATTAGACGTTACTGGATTAAACGCTTTTAAATAAAAAGGAATTTACTTCATAAATAAAAAAGGAGATGCTTGAGCATCTCCTTTTTCTTTTTAACAGCTTTATCCTATTGATATTGTTGCTTTTTCGTTAACTTTACAACTGTAACCCAATATCTATTAAACTAAAAAAACCTAAAGGCTATGAAAAGGAAAAAGATTTTTTTGATAGGTATCCTGTCAATTGCTTTGTTATTTTCATGTAATAATGATGATAACAATAGTACAAACGGATCCCTTACCATAGAATTTGATAATGTTGTCTCCATGTCTGAAGACTTAACCTTAAATGTAGACGCGTTCACTAATTCCAGTGATGAAACCATTAACATTTCAGAGTTAAAATACATCATTAGTAACATCGTATTAATCGATGAAAATGGTGGTGAATTTGTATACCCTAAAGCCGATAGTTATCGTGTGGTGAATGAACTTGATAATGCGAGTAGAACTATCACGTTAAACAATATCCCTTATCGTAATTATACACAAGTAAGATTTGGTTTAGGTGTCGATCCCACTCAATATCCGTTAGATCAATTACAAAACTTTATCCCTCAAGCTGAGGAAACTGATATGCTTTGGGCATGGGCTGCTGGTTATAAATTTATCAAGTTTGAAGGAAATTATACTCCAAATGGAGGAACTGAAGCTCCTTTTATCTATCATGTAGGAAGTCATGGAACAAATCAGGACAATTATAAGGTTGTAACATTAAATCTACCCGGAACGGCTAGAGTAGATGCAGAAACCACGCCATTTGTTCACATTATGGCGATGATTCCTCAGGTATTTGACGGAACAACAACAATAGATTTATCTTCCGCAGATAATGTACAGGTTGACCCTGTGAATGCTCCAATCATCTCAACAAATTTCAGCAATATATTTATGGCACATCATGTCGAAAATTAAACTGATTACATATAGCCTATTTATTTTTTCTTTGCTGATTAGCTGTAAAGATGATGATGGAGATTTAGAGCCTGTTCCTTTTCAAACAACACCTTTGGAAGTGACTATTCCTTCGAATTTTCCACCAATGACCTATCCTATAAGTCAGAATCCACCTACCGAGGAAGGTTTTGAGTTAGGAAGGCGTTTGTTTTATGAAGGAAGGCTTTCTAGTGATAATGTTATTTCTTGCGGATTTTGTCACATTCAACAATTTGCCTTTACGCACAATGATCATTTTGTAAGTCATGGTGCCGACGGAGCTGTGGGGACACGTAATGCCCCTCCTGTTCAAAATATGGCCTTTATGAATGACTTTAATGTGGATGGTGCCGCTGCTACTTTAGACATGCAACCCATTATACCGATTACTGGTTCTGCTGAAATGAACACATCGTTTACGGAGATTATAGCTAAATTATCTGATCACCCGGAATACCCAACTTTATTTGCCAAAGCCTTTGAAAACGGAGAAATTAATTCTGAAAACATCTTAAGGGCGTTATCGCAATTTCAGGTGATGATGGTTTCTGCTGAATCGAAATACGACAAGGTTTTACGAGGTGAAGGAAATGTCACATTAACTGCTATTGAGAACCAAGGAAGGGATATTTACGACAATAAATGTGCTAGTTGTCATTCAGGAGTACTCTTAACAGATCAGTCCTATAGAAGCAATGGTTTACCTGTAGATCCTCAATACAATGACATAGGAAGAGAGCGTGTTACTGGGTTGACTTCTGATCGCTATAAGTTCAAAGTATCCAGCTTAAAGAATATCGAATTTACTGGGCCTTACATGCACGATGGTCGTTTCTGGACTTTAGAAGACGTACTGGATCATTATTCTGATGGTATGGTGAATGAAGGGGGCACTTTAGACCCTCAATTTATTCAAAATGATGGGAGTTTAGGGATTCCTCTAACTGCAGATGATAAAACAGCTTTGATTGCTTTCATGCGAACACTATCTGACACTGATTTTATTTTTGACTCACGTTTTTCTGAATTTTAATTTTTATTTTTAATCCATCAATCAAAAATAAGACTAAGTATGTCTTCAGCATCAAGACTAACCAAAACGTATAAAAATGCCAAAATCGTTCCTATTAATGATTGTTCTAAGATCATTATGTTTAGCGATTGCCATAGAGGAGACAATAGTTTTGCAGACGACTTTGCGAATAATCGGAATATTTATTTTCATGCTTTAAGTCACTATTATGACAATGGCTATGTGTATTGCGAGTTAGGTGATGGAGATGAATTATGGGAAAACAAATCTTTTAAATCCCTCTTCAGAGCGCATAAAAACGTGTATTTATTGATGTCTAAATTTCATCAGGAGGGACGATTACACCTTATTTGGGGTAACCATGACATGGTCTACAAAAATCCCAAATACGTTAAAAAACACCTTTCTAGTTATACAGATCCAAAAACGGAGCAGGAAATCCCATTATTCCCAGATTTAGTTTATTCTGAAGGCGTTGTGTTGAAACATGAAACAACTGGAAAAGAAATATTTTTAGCTCATGGACACCAAGCTGATTGGTGGAATTACTTATTCTGGACATGGAGTAGATTTCTTGTTCGCATTCTTTGGAAGCCTTTACAGATTATTGGAATTGCAGATCCTACGAGTCCGGCTAAGAATCATCGGGAATTGATTAAAATTGAAAAAAGGATCAAAAACTGGATACACGAAAATAATAATTTAATGACTGTTATTGGCCATACCCACCGCCCACGTTTTCCTAAAACCGGGGAGATACCCTTGTTCAATGATGGGAGTTGTGTACACCCTAGAAGTGTGACAGGAATAGAAATTAACGAAGGTGAAATTTCATTAATAAAGTGGTACACATCTATCAAGAAAGATGGCACTTTACAAATTGTCAAGACCACTTTAGAAGGGCCAAGAGAATTAGAAGGTTATCAGGTTTAAGCTTCAACGTTGATTACTTCTTCGATTTGAGGCGCATACTTTTTGATCGTCATTTCAACTCCAGACTTTAACGTCATCTGGTTGAC
>JABSPN010000380.1 GCA_013214425.1 Flavobacteriaceae bacterium
AAATGGGATTAATTCCTCATCACTTGCTTCTAGCCACCCACTAATCGCAATTTTGCCTTGATTAGCATCAGCTCCCAAGATAATTTTATCACTTCCATAGGTGTCTAACCACTCTAAAAATGTTTCTGGATTTTTAACTGCTATACTTCCACCTGTCACTTGTTTAGCTCCTGAATTAAAAGCAATTCGTAAATCTTCATCAGATTTTAAACCACCTCCAAAATCTATCTTTAACTCTGTTCTTGTAGCAATCTCCTCTAAAACAGCGTAGTTTACGATATGCTTGGCTTTTGCTCCATCTAAATCTACCAAGTGCAAATACTCTATTCCCGAATCCTGAAATTGTTTGGCAACTTCTAAAGGTGACTCATTATATACCTTCTTCGTTGTATAATCGCCTTTTGAAAGGCGTACACACTTTCCCTCTATGATATCTATTGCTGGTATAATTCTCATATTAAACGTTTAAGAAGTTCTTTAAAATTTGTTCACCAATTCCTCCGCTTTTTTCTGGGTGAAACTGTACTCCGTAGAAATTGTCTTTCTGTAAAGCGGCAGAATAAGTATTCCCATAATTTGAAATGGCAATAGTTTCTGGACTTAACTCAGCAAAATAACTATGAACCATGTAGATATACTCTTTTTCATTAATTCCTGAAAATAAATTAGTTCTCAGTTCCTGAATCGTATTCCATCCTATTTGCGGACACTTCACCTGATCTCCGAAACGTCTAACTTTAGCAGAAAAAATCCCCAATCCCTTAGTCTCATTCTCTTCAGTATACTCACACATAAGTTGCATTCCTAAACAAATACCTAATACAGGTTGCTTTAACTCAGAAATCAAATCGATCAAACCGCTTATTTCCAATTTTTTCATAGCGCTACTCGCCTCTCCTACACCAGGAAAAATCACATAATCTGCTTGCTGTATGGCTTCTCTAGAACTAGACAATACGCCTTCATAACCGAGACGATTCAAGGCAAATTGAATGCTTTTGATATTTCCTGCTCCATAATCTATGATAACTATTTTCATTATAACATGCCTTTAGTTGAAGGTAAAATCATTTTTTCTAAATCGCGATTCTTGGCCATTTTTATGGCTTTAGCAAAAGCTTTGAATATGGCTTCTATCTTGTGGTGTTCGTTGACACCTTCGGCTTTAATGTTTAGATTACATTTCGCTCCATCTGTAAACGATTTAAAAAAGTGCATGAACATTTCTGTTGGCATTTTTCCTATCATTTCACGTTTAAACTCGGCTTCCCAAACCAGCCAGTTTCTTCCACCAAAATCAATAGCTGCCTGGGCTAAACAATCATCCATAGGTAAACAAAAACCATAGCGTTCGATTCCAAATTTGTTTCCTAGAGCGTTGTTGAACACTTCACCAAGTGCAATGGCGGTATCTTCAATCGTATGGTGCTCATCTACTTCAAGATCTCCTTTCACTTGTAACTTGATATCCATTTGTCCGTGTTTAGCCAATTGATCCAACATGTGATCAAAAAACTGAATTCCGGTATTAATATCGCTTTTCCCTGTTCCATCCAGATCTAAATCAATCTTAATATCGGTTTCGTTGGTTGTTCTAGATAAACTAGCTGTTCTATCTGCTGCTTTTAAAAACTGATATATCTTTTCCCAATCATTACTTTCAAAAGCTATGTATTGGTCTAACTCCGAACGCTCTACAGTGATTTCAGTGGTTCCTAAAAAAGTTTCATCATTAATATAAATACCTTTAGCTCGCAGGTTTTTCGCTAACTCAATATCGGTTAATCGATCACCAATAACAAATGAATTCTCCAGATCATATTCAGGAGAAAAATATTGCCCTAATAGTCCTGTATTAGGTTTTCTGGTTGGCGCATTATCCTTTGCAAAAGTCCTGTCAATAAATTGTTCTGAAAAGGTCACTCCTTCGTTTTTGAATGTTTGCAATACAAAATTGTGAACTGGCCAAAAGGTTTCCTCCGGATACACATCGGTACCTAATCCGTCTTGATTCGTTATCATGACAATCTCATAATCAAGTTCAGTAGCTATTTTGCTAAGAAATTGAATGCATTTAGGATAAAAGATCAGCTTTTCGAAGGCATCGATTTGCTCATCTGCTGGTTCTTTAATTAATGTCCCGTCTCTATCTATAAATAATACTTTTTTCATGACTCTAATTCTTTTAATGTTTTGATTAACAAGTTATTTTCTTCTTCAGAACCCACTGTAATACGTAAGCAATTCTCACACAAGGGTTGATTGGATCTATTGCGAACCACTATTCCTCTTTTTATTAACTGATCGTATCTTCTTGTCGCATTATCAACTTTAATAAGAATGAAATTTGCATCGGTTTCATATACTTTTTGAATATAATTCAATGTTCCTAAAACCTCTTGGAGTTTAGTTTTCTCAGACTTAATACTATCGATTTGAGCCTTTATATCCTCAAGCGAATTTAAACGTGTTAATGCTGCCTCTTGAGTTAATTGATTCACATTATATGGCGGTTTTATCTTTTTAAGCACATTGATTATTGGTGAGGAAGCGAAACAAATACCTAATCGTATACCCGCCATTCCGAAAGCCTTAGAAAGTGTTTGTGTAATGATCAAATTCGGAAACTCATTAAGTCTTTCTAGCCAAGATTTTTGTTCAGAAAAATCTATATAAGCCTCGTCAATCACAACAATACCTGGAAAATTCATCAATATATTTTGAACTTCAACACTACTAAAAGAATTCCCTGTTGGGTTGTTGGGAGAACATAAAAACAAGAGCTTTGTTTGTTCATTATATGAAGTCAAAATCTGCTCAATATTTGGATGAAATGAGTCATTTAGATTAACCGACTTCACTTCTACTTGATTAATATTAGCCAAGACTTTATACATCCCGTATGTTGGAGGTAAAATCATAATATTATCCTGCTTGGGCTCACAAAAGGCTCTGAAAATCAAATCCAAAACTTCATCACTTCCATTCCCGAATAGGATATTCTCAGGCTCAATATTTTTAATAGTTGCCAAACGCAGCTTTAAGTTACTTTGATTTGGGTCTGGATAACGATTCACATTTGTTTCAAAGGGATTTTCGTTTGCATCAAGAAAAACCATTTGATTACCCGTAGTTATAAACTCATCGCGTGCAGATGAATAAGGTTGCAAGGCCTTAACGTTATCTCGTATTAGTTTATCGATATTCATAATTAAGCATTTAGACTG
>JABSPN010000381.1 GCA_013214425.1 Flavobacteriaceae bacterium
CGAATTCAAAATTTTTAATCGATGGGGACAATTGGTGTACGATAATTCTGTGTTAGGAGAAGGAGCATGGGATGGCAAATACAAAGACGTAGAACAACCCATGGATGGCTATATTTATTTGTTACAATACTATTTTTTCCTGAATATTTTTACAATAACCTTCTCGCTTCAGCGAAGGTATTACTCCAATAACCCTCTTTTAAAGAGGAAATCATAACGCCTCTGGAACTAGAAGAATGAATAAAGCGTACTTCCCCTCTTTTATTGTCGATTACTAAACCCACATGGCTGATTCGATTCTTATTGGTGGTTTTAAAGAAAACCAGATCGCCTCTCTGAACTTTAGAAACAGAAATTTTAGTTCCTTTTTTAGACTGTTCAAAGGAAGTGCGGGGTAATGTAATATCTTGAGATTTATAAGAAGCATACATCAAACCAGAACAATCCATTCCCGATTTTGTAATGCCTCCGTATTTGTATTTAGTACCTTTAAAGCTCAGGGCTTTTTTTATGATTTTATCGGCTTTAGAATTCCCATAAGAAGTTGTAGAGCTTCCAGATAAAGGTTTTGTTGTTGTGGTTGAAGGCGCTGTCTTAGTGTTAGGTTTCGGACTTACGGTCACCGAAGGTCTGCTTTTTTTGTAACCCGGATGTTTCGTTGTAATCACATTAGATTTAGGCTTACAAGCCGCAAATACTATAACCAAAATCAAAAGTAATATTCTTTTCATACCCATAAACTTTTCTCAAAAATAATTAAAAATGGACTTCCTTTTTAAAGAGAAACAAAGACTTTGCCAAAAACTCATTGTTAATAACAAGGAACGACACTATCAATCACAATGAAAATCAAAAAATGAAGGAATAAAAAAGTTTAAGATACTCCGCATTTTGTTTGCTTAATTCAAATTCATTCAGAGCGCCGTCTAATAAGCTAACTAATTTAATGCTAAATATTTAGGCTCAATACTTTTCCGCTTCTACTCTGCCTGTCACAGGCAGGGCATTTTATATTTTTCTGTTTTGCAGTTTGAAATTCTGTAAGCCTTTGGCAACATTCTCACTTGCTCCTTCACCACCTAGTTTTTGTTCTAGGTCGAAGTAATCGGAGAACATCTGTTTGCGATTGTCCTCATCAAGGATTTTCTGAAGTTCTTTTTTAACAGATTTAGTATTAAAATCACCTTGTATAAGTTCTTTTACAACTTCTCTATCCATGATTAAGTTCACTAAAGAAATAAAGCGAAGGGTAATGATTCTTTTGGCGATCTGATAAGACAACCAACTCCCTTTATAACAAACTACCTGGGGGACTTTAAATAAAGCAGATTCTAATGTGGCGGTTCCTGAAGTAACTAAGGCCGCTTTAGACACACACAAAACATCGTAGGTCTTATTGTCGACAAAAGCAACATTTTCATTCGTAATGAACTGCTCGTAAAAACTTTTGTCCTGACTCGGAGCTCCAGCAATCACAAATTGATACTCAGAAAAATCATCGACTACCGACAACATCACCGATAACATTTTTGAGATTTCCTGTTTACGACTACCTGGTAGTAAAGCAATAATTTCTTTATTGTCTAATCCGTGTGTTGCTCTAAACTGTTTTTGATCAACAGGTTTTCTGCCAGCAATCGCATCAATTAATGGGTGGCCAACAAACTCAACTTCGTAATGATATTTAGAATAAAATTCTTTTTCAAAAGGAAGAATGACAAACATTTTATCGACATCCCTTTTTATCGCTTTAACTCTTCCGGCACGACTCGCCCAGACTTGAGGAGAGATATAGTAAGCGGTTTTAAAACCTTCTTGTTTTGCCCATTCGGCGATGCGAAGGTTAAATCCTGAATTGTCAACCAAAACAATCACATCGGGTTGGTATTCGGCAACGTCTTTTTTACAGAATTTGATGAAGCCAAAAATCTTTCTAAGATTCGTAATGACTTCAATGAATCCCATAAAAGCTCGTTCTTTATAATGACTAACTAAAGTACCACCAACAGAAGTCATGAGATCACCACCCCAAAAACGAAAATCGGCTTGAGGATCCTCTTTCAGGATAGCTTTCATCATATTCGAAGCATGTAAATCTCCAGAGGCTTCGCCAACTAAAATGTAGTACTTCATGTCTTTATATGAAATAAATTACATACGATATAAACGCGGCTAAAAAAGTAGCTAATAAAATACCTCGAGCTCTATAATCTTGATTTTTTTTCAGCATTAAAAAGAAAAGCCCAAGATTCAATATTGATCCTAAACAAATAAGCATCCATAAATTTCCATCATTCATGTACATGTCTAGGGTATGGTCAAATGAAGAGCCTTTTACTTGAGACACGATTAGTGTGACAATAGACACTCCCATTATCAAACCAACCAGACCAGTAATAAATCCAGTAATAACTTCTTGTTTAATCATTAAATTCCCAGGTGTTTAATTGTTGAATAAAATGGTGAGCCGTCATATCAAACTGAACTGGAACAACAGAAGCATAACCATTATCTAGTGCATGAATATCGGTATCTTCACCTTTATCTAAATTAATAAAATTTCCAGTTAACCAATAATATTCTTTTCCTTGCGGATTGGTACGCTTGTCAAATTCTTCAACCCAATTCGCAATGGCTTGTCTGCAAACTTTTACTCCTTTGATCTCATCTTTAGGGAAGTTTACATTCAATACAGTGCCTTTGGGTAATCCATTTTTAAGAATATTTAATGTGACTTTCTTTACATATTCTTTTACAGGCTCAAAATTTGCATTCCAGCTATGATCCAAGAGAGAAAATCCAACAGCAGGAATTCCTTCAATACCTGCTTCAATTGCAGCGCTCATTGTTCCGGAGTAAATCACATTAATAGAAGAGTTAGAACCATGATTGATACCAGAAACGCATAAGTCAGGTTTTTTATTTAGAATCTCATTCACTGCCAATTTCACACAATCAGCAGGTGTTCCAGAACAACTGTATTCTATTTGTGGGCCTTCATCTATGGTGACAGCACTAACTTCCAATGTAGAGTCAATTGTGATGGCATGTCCCATTCCACTTTGAGGACTGTCAGGAGCTACCACAAACACATCCCCAATTTCATTCATCACTTCAATGAGATTGCGAATTCCAGGAGCTGAAATTCCGTCGTCATTGGTCACTAAAATCAGTGGTTTATCTTTCATTTTTCTCCAAATTTTTGAACAGCTAAAGTACGTAATT
>JABSPN010000382.1 GCA_013214425.1 Flavobacteriaceae bacterium
GTAAACTTCGAGATTCAGGAACGCAGTGACGCGGAGTTTACGAATTGGTTTTGCGTAGCAAAAATTCCTACAAAAGGCACTCCTTTCTTTTGCTTCGTTTTCTTTGGATGAGCAAAGAAACACGAAGTATTGATGAATCCCGAATTATAAAATAAAAATCTAATGAACTAAAATGAAGAGAAAACTTTTACTCCGGTTCTGTCGCATTAATCTAATCAAAGTCTAAAATTTCTGAGAAGTCAAGGTTTAACTAGCCAATAAGCAGAAGGTTTTAAGCACAGTAGCTTTAGGGTCATTAATTTGACCCGCTCTTATCATATGTACTATTGCTATTCCTGCTCATGTTCTTTGTGTTGATTCAGTTAGTTGGTAAACATCAAAATTAAGTATATTTGAGAATAGCAGAATTAATGCGACAGAATCATAAATTATTATGTATCTTTAAAATATACACCAAATATGTTGCACTAGTTTAACATATCCAGTTGTCGGACACAATTAAATCTAGCATAGATGAGTAATAAAATAGGATTAAAAGATGCCATATCAATTGGGATTGGAGGAATGGTGGGTGGAGGAATTTTTGCCGTACTTGGGTTGGCAGTCGCTTTGGCAAAAGGTGGAACACCTATCTCTTTTTTAATTGCGGGGCTAATAGCTCTTATTACCTCTTATAGTTACGTAAAACTATCCCTTAAATATCCCGATAGAGGCGGAACAGTGAAATTTATAAATCAAGGTTTTGGCATCACTGTTTTTAGCGGTGGAATGAATAATTTACTTTGGATAAGTTACATTATTATGCTAGCACTATACGCCTCTGCTTTTGGTTCATACGCACCAAATTTGCTTGAAATTACAAGTAACAAAAATTTAGATTCTCATATTTATGCTTCGGCAATTGTAGTTTTGGCTACTGCTATCAATTATTACAGTATAACAGTAGTTGGAAAAATAGAATCGTATGCCGTTATAATAAAACTCATAATCTTACTCTCATTTGTTGGATTTGGTTTGTATGGGTTAATGGGGAATCCGCACCTAGAACAATTATCACCAGAAAATTGGGAATCGTCTTTTAAACTGCTCACAGCTGGGATGGTTATCTTCGTTGCTTACGAAGGATTTGAATTAATCGCAAACGCTGCACCTGATATTGTAAATCCACAAAAGAATATCCCCAGAGCATATTTTTGGTCTGTGATTTTTGTAATAGCGCTCTACATTATTATCGCAATAATTACAGTTGGCTCCTTAGACTTTAAAGATATTGCCACAGCTGAGGATTATGTTTTGGCTGAAGCTGCAAAACCTATGCTTGGGAAAGTCGGTTTCACAATAATTACAATAGCGGCATTAATCTCTACATTTTCTGCTATAAATGCATCCTTGTATGGAGGAAGCCGAGTAAGCTATGAAATTGCTGAGGATGACGAACTACCCGAACAATTTACCAATCAATTATGGAATCAGCCCATAGGTTTATTAATAACTACTATTTTAACACTTATCTTGGTAAACACATTAGAGTTAGAAAGCATTTCAACTGCTGGAAGCGTAGGATTTTTATTAATTTTTGCTATCGTAAACGTGGTTGGATTTAAACTGGCTAAAGAAACTAAAAGCTCTAAAATTGTTCCATTAATTGGTGCTGTTCTATGTTTTTTTGCAATGTTAGCTTTACTAATTCAACAGTATTCTACTAGTAAAATAGATGTACTTATTGCAATAGGTATTGTTATATTTAGTTTTATTATTGAGTATGCATATAAGAAAACTGGCATCTGTCGCATTAAACTATGAAGAATCTAAAATTTCTAGTGAATCAAGGTTTAAATAGCTAAAAGAGTAGAAGGTTTTAAACACATTGGAGTTAGGGTCATTAATTTGATCCTTTCTTATCATATGCACTATTGTTATTCCTGCTCATGTTCTTTGTGCTGATTCAAATTCTTTAAATCCCGTTGTAATTTCTTTATATCGCTGCAACCTCCAGTATACTGCTTGTTGTATAACAATAGTTGGGTAGCGATGATGTTTGTACATGAAGTTAGTTTTATAACATCAAAATCAAGTATATTTGAGAATAGGAGATTTAATGCGACAGTACCTTTCTGGCACTATTAATAAAACAGGAAACCTTTTGAAAGATGATTTTAGAATTTACTTTTGATCTAATAAGTAATGTCAGAATAAAATATGATATTAATTAATGAATTAAACTAAAAATTTCACCATAATCAACCCTTATTTCAAAGGAGTCTTTTAAATCGATGCCTCTCAAAAAACTTAATAAGGCCCTTATAACACCAGCATGACTTACTATAATAACTGTTTGGTAAGGTTTTATAATTAATTCTTTATAAAAATCAATAACACGTTCCTGAAGTTCTAGATATGACTCACCATTTGGTGTGGATGCGTTTACAAAATCATCCATCCAATACTGACTTTCGGTTAGAGGAATATCGCACCAGGATTTTAATTCCCAATCTCCAAAGTTTAACTCTTTTAATCTGTTGTCTGTATAAAAATTAGATGTTATCATTTTTGCAAGTTCAATACAGCGAGATAACGGACTGGAATAAACTACATCAAAAGAAATATTTTTTAACTTTTCTTGAACAATAGAAGCTTCATACTCAAAAGTTGATGCTATAGAAATATCTGATTGCCCATAACAAACAGACTTTTCTATATCTGGAGTAGTGTGTCTAATTAAATAAATTTCCACAGCACTAAAAAACTTAGATAAAAAATAACTTCACAAAATTGTTGCGTAGCACCCGCACAATCACCTGTTTGACCTCCAATCCATTTTTTAAATTTTGAAGCTAAAAATAGCATCCCCAAAAATGGAGGAATGAGTACTAAAAGAATCCAGACATTTTTAAACAGTAATAAAGGACCAATACCAAAAATGATATTTACAACAAGTGAAAAAAAACTTTTTTTCTCCATAATTGATTTTGATTTACTCGTTTCCTCGTTTGACACATAAGGTAGAGTATACGTTAAAAGGAAAGCCATAAACCTGCTTGTTGAATGCCCAGATATAATTACTATTGGCAATTCTTTAACAGGTATTTCATATAAACTTGCAAATTTTATTCCCAATAATAATAATAAACCAATAACTCCATAAGCTCCAACACGAGAATCTTTCATAATAGAAAGAATCTTTTCTTTTGTCCATCCGCCACCAAAGCCATCACACACAT
>JABSPN010000383.1 GCA_013214425.1 Flavobacteriaceae bacterium
GGAATTAGATGATAATTCTTCTTCCAGTTGCGATGGGCTCCAACCCGAATAGCCTAAGAAAAAGCGAATATCATTAGTCTTGAGTTTCTCCATTTGTAGTAAATCAATAACAGTATTGAAGTCGCCACCCCAATAAATTCCATTTGAAATTTCAATACTTCCTTTTATAAGGTGCGGAACACGGTGAATAAAGTATAAGTTATCCTGCTCGACTGGACCGCCATTATAAATTGTAAAATCTAAAGAAACTCCAGGTATCAAATCCTCCAAAGAAAAATCCAGAGGTTTGTTTAGGATAAATCCGATAGAACCATCTTCATTATTTTCGGCAATAAGAATCACAGACCTATTGAAGGAAATATCGCCCATTATGGAGGGCTCTGCAATTAAAAGATTGCCTTTATCTGGTTCTAAAGAGATCATTAATTAACATAATTTCTTATATAAATTAAGGTAAATTATGTCAGAAAAGCAAATTATTATACCACTTAGTGTACTTCAGGATTATAATATTTTGGGGGTAGAAGAAGTGATTTTGGATACTTTTAGACTAGTAATTAGTCTGTTAGTTTTAGTAATGGAAACAAAAAAACTCCTTAGTATTTGAAAGGAGTTTTTTTAAAAGTATATGTAAATACTAGTTTACAGACTTGCTTAAGTCAGAACCAGCTTTAAATTTCACTACATTTTTAGCAGCGATTTTGATAGTTTTTCCTGTTTGTGGATTTCTACCTTCTCTTGCAGCTCTTTTAGATACTGAAAAAGAACCAAAACCTACTAATGAAAGTCTATTACCACTTTTTAAAGTTCCTTCAACACTTCCTAAGAATGATTCTAATGCTTTTTTTGCAGCAGCTTTTGAGATACCAGCGTCAGCCGCCATAGCATCAATAATTTGAGTTTTATTCATAATTACTAAAATTTAAAAAATTAAAAATTGTCGATTAGATTAATTATTTAATCCTCTTACAAATTTATACGGATTTTGCGTTCATGCAAGTGAATACAAGGGAAAACGGTTATTTTGTTAATAAAAACCATAGGTTTGTTAATAACATCGCTTGAAAAAGCCAAATTCTTGTAAACATAGTAATAACAAGGGGTTAGCAAACTTTTGCGTCTAACTCAAAATTAAAGCCATTCAAGAAGTCGACCACAGCTATTTTTCTCTTTCCTTGTAATTTTACTTCTTGTATTACTAAGTACCCCCCTGAAACAGCAATTTTTAAAGTTTTCTTGTTGTACACTAATGTTCCAGGTATTGACTCATGAGAGGCAAGTTCTTTGTTAGCTTTAAAAATCTTTAGTTCATATTCTTCTTCACCATTTTGTAATGTTGTCCATGCTGATGGATATGGACTTAATCCTCTTATATGATTATAAATGGTATCAATATCATTATCCCAGTTAATCTTACACGTATCTCTGTGTATTTTATAGGCCGTTTTGATATCCTCTACGTCTTCTTGCTTTTTTGTCTTAACATCACCTTCCTGAATTAAAGCAACCGTTTCTAAAACAAGTTTACTTCCTAAATGCATTAACTTATCGTGAAGCTCACCTGCAGATTCATCTTCTTCTATTGAACAAGATTTGTTTAATATGATTTCTCCGGTATCGATTTTTTCGTCAATAAAGAATGTTGTAACACCTGTTGTTTTTTCTCCATTTATTATTGCCCAATTAATAGGAGCTGCACCTCTATAATTAGGAAGTAAAGATGCATGTAGATTAAAGGTGCCGAATTTTGGCATCCCCCAAACTACTTTAGGTAACATTCTAAAGGCTACTATTATAAAGAGATTTGCTTCCAATTCAGATAGCTCTTCAATAAATTCTTCAGATTTTAAATTGGTAGGTTGAAGAATGTTTAAGTCCTGTTCAAGAGCATATTTTTTTACAGCAGATTGGTTTAGTTTTCTTCCTCTTCCAGCTGGTTTATCTGGAGCTGTAATCACGCCAGTTATGGTATGTTTTGCTTTTAATAGGCTATCTAATATGGTTACTGCAAAATCCGGAGTTCCCATAAAAACAATTTTTAAATGTTCATTCATTAGTAATACGTTCTCTTGTATAAGTTAGGTGACTAATTCAAATTGATTCTTGTTATTCAATATAATCAGATCGTTGTCGAGCATTTGTTTGATGACTTCTAAAGCAATTTCTTTATCAAAATTAAGTTGATGAATTAATTGAGTGCTCGACATTGATGAATTGAGTAACAATTTTTCTATTTCAGTTTTATAATGTAACCAGTCAATAGTACTATTCTTTTTTTTCTCTTCAAAACAATAGCTACAATTATTACAATTTTCGAGATCTGTTTCTCCAAAATAGCTCAATATAAAATGTTGTAAGCAATATTCATTTTGTTCTGTATACTCGATTAGTTTTTCAACTAAACGATGCTTTACTTCATTTTGCTGTACTAAATATTTGCTGATTTGATTAATGGTATATTGATCTTCTCTAGGGACTAAAAAAGTTATTCTAGCATCTGTGTTCTGTATAGAAACAGTTGCTATTTGATCTCTTTCCAGAGATTGGAGTATAGTAATAATTTTTTCATTCTTAAGACCAGTTTTTGAAGCGATAAAATTAAGGTCTAAACTTATTTTTTGTTCGGCGCTTCCTCCATAGATTCTTAAAATAGTTTTGACTAAAATACTTTGCTCCTGATTTTTTTCAATATGGTGTAATAAGCGATTGCTTTCTATTAAAAAAGTAATCGCTGTTTTTTTTCTAAATTGTCTGTTTAATCGCAATACACTTTGTCTTTCTAAAAACAAGAGTGCCTGATAAGTTTTTAATGCATTTAACCTGTAATGATTACAAAACTCTGCGAAATTAAAATTGAACTCTTCTTCCAATCCTTCTCCATAAGGGATTTGAAAATAGTTATTCAAGTTTTTATAAAGATGTTTGATGTCTTCTTTGGAAGGAAGTATGGATAAATATTGCTTACGAACAAGATCTATGTCGCTTCTACTTTTAATAATAATCGATTGGGCAAGTTGCCCATTTCTTCCAGCTCTTCCAGCTTCCTGATAATAATTTTCAAGAGATTCAGGTAAGTGATAATGAATCACGGTTTGAACATCGGGTTTGTCGATACCCATTCCAAATGCATTAGTAGCTACAATTACCTGACAAGCATTGCGAAGCCAAAGTTGCATGTTGGTGTTTTTCTGCTCCAGCTCCAATCCTCCGTGATAGGG
>JABSPN010000384.1 GCA_013214425.1 Flavobacteriaceae bacterium
CAATAATATACTGAATCGGATTGATGGTTCCTAAGGTGTTAGAAATATGATTAACTGTAACTAATTTTGTTTTTTCTGAAAGTAGTTTTTCATACTCTTCAATAATAAATTCCCCATTTTGATTCATAGGAATCACTTTCAAAACAGCGCCTGTGCGTTCACATAACATTTGCCAGGGTACAATATTGGAATGATGCTCTAATGCTGAAATCACCACTTCATCTCCTCTTTCAAGTAAGGTTGTAAAGCCATTGGCTACCATATTGATTCCATGAGTTGTTCCTGAAGTGAAAATGATCTCGTACTCTTTATTCGCATTGAAATGTTGCTGTAACTTTTTACGCGCTTCTTCATAGGCATCTGTAGCTAACTGGCTCAAGGTGTGTACGCCTCTATGTATGTTAGCATTGATTTCTGAATAGTATTTTTCAATGGCATTGATAACTACTTTGGGCTTCTGTGAAGAAGCTCCGTTATCGAGATATACTAATGGTTTCCCATTCACTTGTTGATCAAGTATAGGAAACTCGGCTCTTATTTGTTTAATATCAAACATAGTTGTTGTATTACCTTCCGAAGTAATCATAATAAGCTTCTGCGTGTTGTTCGTATCGTTTTAATAGATCGATATTTTTTAATTCTATTTCAGTTAACTGATCTCTTACATCTGTTGAAACAGGGATATACCAATCCATTTCATCAAAAAAGTATCTCATTTTTCTGTTTTTAAAAGAATATCCATGACGGGCATAAATCATGTTTCTAACAACCTCAAGTTCTCCTTTATTAAGATTTTCAATATCAGTATTTTCAAGTTTATCAACTGAAGCATTCAGTTCGGCAATGATATCTCCATCAATAGATTCAAGTTCCATAGCACCTTCAATTTTCTCATCGTAATTATCAGTTAATATTTGAAAATCAAAACTATCATCTTTTTCAAGGTTGAAGGAAGGGTTGTACTTAAAAATCATTTTAGAAAGAATATATTTTCTTTTTGTGACTTTTAATTTTTTATCGTTCGCTAACCATGTTCCTTCTAAGCTTTTTTCATTGTTTGATATAGTGAATTCAAAAACGCCATCATATTTATCATCTCCAGGTTCTTTTACAGAAGCTTTTAAGGTTTCTAAATTAATAGTTCCCTCAAACGGTCTGGAATTTCCAGCAACAATACTATGTCCGTAAATGGTTTGATTAGTTAAAGAATCAATAGTGATATTGATTTTATTTTGAAAACTGGCTTTTTCACCATATTTAAAATCATCTGCAACGAACATCCCTACGTATGAACCCAATAAGTTTTTAATTTCGAATCCTGAATTCTCCATCTCAGCTTGAGTGTCGAGCATGTTGGCAACGGCTTCTAGATCGTTTTCGTTATTTAAAAGCGGGATTTCCTTTTTATGTTCTTCTTTGCAAGAAATACCTAAAGCGATTACTATAAAGAATACTATTTTTTTCATCTTTTCAATATGTATTTTATGATGATAATTTCTGCTACCATCAAATTTACGGTCCAACCTAACCAGGCTACAATTTGGTAAACATCCATAGGTCTAGGTTGTAACACCAGCACAATGAGGTATTTCCATAATCGCAAAGTTATGGCAGATAAAGTTAATGCGAAACTTCTAACCATATAAATTTGATGTTTTTTATAGTTTTTTTGTTTTAGACTTAACAAGGCTTTTAATGTAAACCAGAACCAACCTATAGCTAAAAGGCAAAAAGCCAATTGGGACCAGAAACCTCCATTGGCATAATAACCTATGATAAGACCAGATGGAGCCGCAAATAATAAGATACTTGAGATATAGATCCAGCCCATAGTCTTATGAATTTTTGTGAATTGTGTTCGTATTCTTTTGGAAAACTGAGTAAAGCCAGCAAACAGAGAAAACACCGAAAAGCAAACATGGACATAAAATGCAATCTTATAATGTATAAAGACCATATATTGCTGTTTGATTCTTAAAAAAGCCACATCAAAATCTATAGGGAAATACTGTAATGTAATGTCCAACATGAGATAGCAAAAGAATGCATAAAATGCATAAAGAATGTATTGATATGTTGCTTGCTTTTTGATCATCAATAAAAAAGCCTCAATAGTAAAGACTGTTGAGGCTTAATCTATAAATTAATTATCGTTTATAAATCAAAGCCTAAATTGACATTCAATTTCATGGCGATGAGTTTATTGATTCTGTTCTTTACTTCAGGAATTTTTACACTTTCTAACACCGTATTAGCGAAAGCATACATCAATAAAGCCTTCGCTTCTTTTTTCGGAATTCCTCTTTGTTGCATGTAGAATAAAGCTTGATCATCTAACTGACCAATAGTACAACCATGAGAACAACGTACATCGTCTGCAAAAATTTCTAATTGAGGTTTTGCATTAATCGTTGACTTATCACTCACTAACACATTATTATTTTGCTGATAAGCATTGGTTTTCTGCGCTTCTTTTTCAACAATTACTTTCCCATTAAATACACCTACAGCTCTGTCGTCATAAATTCCTTTATAGTCCTGATGGCTCTCACAGTTGGGTTCGATATGATGCACTAATGTATGGTGATCTACATGTTGTTTGTCTTCAATAATTGTAATTCCTTTTAAAATGGAATCAATATGTTCTCCTTTTTGATAGAAGTTCAAGTTATTTCTGGTAATGTTTCCCCCAAATGAAAAAGTATGAACACTACAAACACTTTCTCTTTGTTGTTCAATATAAGTATTATCTATTAACGAAGCATTGGTGTTATCATTTTGGATTTTATAGTAATCAACCGTAGCTCTTTTATTGGCATAAATTTCAGTAACACTATTCGTTAAAATCGAATTATCTGTTAAGCTTTGGTGTCTTTCTATAATTTGTACATGTGCATTTTCTTCTGCTACAATCAGGTTTCTTGGTTGTACAAAAGAAGCATTTTCTATACCTGTTGAAAAATTAATGATTTGAATTGGTTTTTCAACTTCAACATGCTTAGGTACATAAATATAGGCTCCTTCATTTGCAAAAGCAGTATTTAAGGAAGTCATGTTTTCTTCCTTAGCTATTTTAAGCCCTTCTGCGGTATCTTCATCCGTCTCCTTTTCTTCTATACTATAAAGGTTAATATTTGGCGCAGCCGTGATCTGTTGCAGGAAATACGCATTATTTGAAAACCTTAAACGGTCGTCTCTTATGTCTGCTAATATTTTG
>JABSPN010000385.1 GCA_013214425.1 Flavobacteriaceae bacterium
TTGGGTGCATTCGAAACTTGTTCGCAAATTACTTTTACAGGAAAAGTTTGTTGTTGAAAATGCGTGTTATAATGATTGAGTTGTTGCATTTAAAATTATTTTATAACTGTAGGGTTGTAAGGAATTCCAAGCAAACCTTTTGTCATTTCTAATTCAATATTAATATCAATACTTGGGTCATTAGAAATCCATTTAAAATCTTCTGGATCTATTCTTAATTCGTTTATTGTCCCTTTATAATCTCTACTGGGGATTATCCCCCTGACAGTATTTTCTGAGTCACGAACTTTAGATATTATGATGAATTTTGTAGTAAAAATTTCATTACTAGTGAGCCTATTTATCTTAAGCCCTATTGTTGTTAACAGATCAGAAAAAGTACTATGGAATAGTACACATATTACAACTACCTGGAAAATAAGAATTAATTTTGATCGAATAGTTTTTTCATTTTTAAACCTCTTATATGCGATACAAGAAAAAAAAATAATTGTTGTTATTGTTGAAATTGGTAATATAGATTCTCTAAAATCGAAAATATAGATATTTAGATATAAAATTGACTCTTGAGTTAGAAAGTAATAACTATTAGCTAAAAATATTCCAATTATTAAAAAAGGAATAATGTATTCTTTTATTTTTTCAACCATAATATCGTTATCGCCTTGGAATCATTACTTTATTAAAAGCACTAGCTCTTTTTTCTTCATTGAGCCAAACAAATATTGGGATGGAAAATGTTGCAGTAGCAATCCATCCGAAGTTTAATAAAAACAAAGTAGCGACTGCTCCAGCGACTAAGCCTCCCAGAATAATTACTTTATTGGCTTTTGCATGGAATCGATTAATATGTTTTTTGTCTAATTTTCCACAATGAGTACAATTAACGTTCATTTCATCTCCACCAACTTCTTTTTGGAAATCATAACGATTATCTGATTTGATAGTGATTTTGTTCTCTTTTTTACAAGAAGAGCAATGGTAAAATAATTTCATAGTTTATTATTTTTGTTAATTTTCAAACGCGTACTTAATGATATTAGCACCCATTTTCAATGCTTTTTGACGTACTTCTTCTGGATCATTATGTACTTCCTGATCTTCCCATCCGTCGCCTAAATCAGATTCAAAAGTAAACAAGCAAACTAGACGCGCTTCGTGAAACAAACCAAGCGCTTGTGGTCTTTCACCATCGTGCTCATGAACTTTAGGTAAGCCATTAGGAAAACTATAGACTACAGAGAAAATTTCATGCGAGGAGGGAAGCTCTACTAATTCCTGATCTGGAAATACTTTTTTGAGCTCTTTCCTGATGAATTCATTCATTCCGTAATTGTCGTCAATATGTAAGAATCCTCCGGAAATAAGATAGTTTCTAAGATTTTCAGCTTCTTCATCAGAAAAATATACATTCCCATGCCCAGTCATGTGTACATAGGCATAATTGAATAAATCGATACTGCCAACTTCAACAGTCTCTGGTTTACTTTCAATAGTAGTATTGATGTTCTCGTTGCAGAAAGTAATCAAATTCTTTAATGCTGTCGGATTCGAATACCAATCACCACCTCCGCCATATTTTAATGTGGCAATGTTTTGAGCATTAGAAATTAAGGAAAAACTAAAAATAAGTACTAATAAATAATTCTTTGATATCATGCTGAGTTAATCAATATGCTTAGTAAATATAGAAAAACTAATTGATAGAAAGTTCTAAAACTATCTTAATGTATTAATTTGAAAGTAATATTACACTTTATCGTCTAAATCCAAAAAATATGTTTTATGAAAAGAATAGGATTGTTTTTGGTTTTAATAGCAAGTTTGAGTTTACTCTCATTAATACCTGCAAAAAAAGATAATGTTGTTGTCTTGGAACTATTTACCTCACAAGGGTGCTCTAGTTGTCCTTCTGCCGATAAGCTATTAAAGGCAATAAAGAATGAATACAAAGATGATAATGTATTGACCTTATCCTATCATGTAGATTACTGGAATTATATTGGTTGGAAAGATCCTTATAGTAAATCTATGTACTCTAAAAAACAGCGAACTTATGCGAGTAAGTTGAGAAGCTCTAACTATACACCTCAGTTGGTTGTTAATGGAAAGGAACATGTTGTTGGATCAAGCAAAACTAAAGTGTACAGTAAAATCAAAAAGTATTTAGGCTTAAAAGCCCATGATAAGGTTGGTTTATCTAACCTTAAAAATAAAGGGAAGATAATTACTTTCGATTATCAGTATACGGGTGATAAATTAGGTAAATATATTCGCTTTATATTGGTTTTAGATGAAAAGACTACTTATATCTCTCGTGGAGAGAATAGAAGTCGAACATTGAAAAATGCCAATATAGTTGTAAAAGAGAAAACGGTTTCAATTAAAGATAAAGGAAAAGTAGAAATTTCAATCCCGAATATAGTTAAAGAGAATGATAAGTTAAGCCTTATGGCAATTGTTCAAAATAATGATCGGGATGTCTCAGGTGGAGCTAAAATAGAAGTGAATTAATCACTGTTGTCACCCATAGTCTGTCGAAGGGATATGTAATAAAAGTTAGCTTGATTTTTTGTCTGTATTTCACTTCGGCTTCGCTCAGTGCAAGCTAATTCAATAGGACAAACATGCCCTGATTAACTCATTAGACTCATCGTATGAGCAGCTACAACACCAGCTGTTTCTGTACGCAAACGAGTCTCTCCCAAAGAAACCGGTCTAAAGTTATTGTCGATTGCTAGTTTAATTTCTTCTAAAGAAAAATCGCCTTCTGGGCCAATTAGAATTAAAACGCTTTTTTTGTTTTTTACTTCATCAGACAATAAGTGTTTTTCTGTTTCTTCACAATGTGCAATGTATTTTGTTTCCTGATGCTCTAAATTCAAAAACTGTTTAAAGCTCATAGCTTCATTTAAAATTGGAAGATAGGCTTGTAACGATTGTTTCATAGCACTCTGAATAATCTTTTCAAAACGTTCTTTTTTAATGACTTTTCGCTCAGACTTGTCACAAATAACAGGTGTGATTTCATCTATACCAATTTCTGTAGCTTTTTCCAGAAACCATTCCATACGGTCGTTCATCTTTGTAGGGGCAATGGCAATGTGGAGATGGTAATCTCTTTTCTCCTGAACAGTTTCAGAAGTAATTTTCACTAAACAATTTTTAAAATCAGCAATCACGATTTCAGCAGTAAAAATAGTTCC
>JABSPN010000386.1 GCA_013214425.1 Flavobacteriaceae bacterium
GTAACTCATCGGCTAATTCGATCAGGTTTGCATTTCCGGAGTCTAACAAATAACGATAGACATCTGAAAGCTTATCGACAAATTCTTTGGCTTGCTCTTTAGAATTCTCCTCTATGATATCACGCAAAGTATTCAAGCTATTGAACAAGAAATGAGGTTGTGCCTGATTTCTCAAGGCATCTAATTGAGCTTGTACAATTGCTTGTTTTGCCTGTTCCTTTTCAAGAATGGATTTTTTTAAGCGCACATAATGGTAAATCGCTTCATAAATCGCATTAGTCATGATGCTCACTATTATAATAGGCATTAAAACTGTAGGGCTGGAAATTGAATTATACCTACCAGGAAACAAACGAATAAGAACCTGGTTGCCACTAAAATCTACCAGTATCACAGTTGATATGATAATTAACAACAACAGTAAGATTCTTTTTATATCATGCTTGAAATCTGGATACTTTTTCCTGAGACTTATGATAAAACTTCTGACGATAAACCAATTACATATGGTAAAGAACAAAGAAATGCTCCAGTTCATTAAGGCATGTTTAAATTCAAAATTCGCAAATGAATTATTGAAAATATAGTCTATAATAACGCTAAGCAATAGAATACCAACGATCATAAATCCGATGTCATTGAATCCTAAATACTGTATGCGTTTTTCTTTGTTGAGAATCATATTGAGTTCTTAAAGCGCTAAAAATGGTTTTCCGTATTTGGCCTGAAAAAATGTATTGGCAATAAATGCGGCGTAAAGCAATCCAAAGATAAGCGTTACAATCATATTAGTATTGGTGTCTTTGTTCCACTTTTTCGAAAACCATACAGCGAATAACGGAATTATTTGAATACCATGCAATCCGAAGAAATGAGCAACTCGTAAATCACCTGCAACTGTACTCCAGTTTAGAATAGGCAATCCTTCTCCTCCATCTGCAATTCCTACATTATGTGATAGCTGACCAATCATTTGTCCACCAACCCAACTTCCGAAGAAAACCACTAACCACCCTAATAAAATTGCCCAACGTACAGAAGGTCTCGTATGAAGTTTTAAGCGAATAGTTTCTACAATGAATAAAAACATAATCGCCACATTGATGCCAATCAAAATTCCCATGGCAGCAAATAGTAATCCGTCAAATAATGAGGATTGATTATAGTGTGATTGTACGCCCCTAGATGCCTGATACAAAATGATTAATATCTCTAGTAAAAGTGTCCAGGAGACCAAATTATTGATGATATTCTTCTTTCGTTTTGAAAACGGATATAAGGTAATTAAATATCCCAATGTTAGTATGTATATTCCTCCTGAAATACAGAATTTCAGCGGTTTTATCCAAACATTAATTCCCATTAAAATTCGATCATCAACGGCGATTCCTATCATACAAACTATAGCTGCTAAGGCATGAAATACTACAATAGTAAAGAGAATTGGACTTGATTGCTTTACTGTACTGAAAATGTTTTTTAATTGTTTCATGATAGCTTTTCTTTAATAGTTTTAGCAGTCATGAATAGTAAGAACCCAATTGGTCCCAGCATAAAAGTGGCGAGTAAGATCGGAACCATTACAAGTTGATGTATTCCCAATTCTTTGTTTTGATTCAGCATCCACATACCCATAAGTAAGTCAAAAGCTAAGTAATGTACCCAACCTGCTAAAACAGCATTTTCTTGAGTAAATAGCTGCATTACAGATTGAAAGCTCCCGAAGTCTAAGCTACCTCCTGAGGAAACAGATGTATAAATATAAATCGCATACATAATGGATAAGGCGATGGGAATTATTTTATAATCGATTAAGAATCGTGTACCCTTCCATTTGGGTAGCACGATCATAAGCAACCACATAGGTAAAGCCATTTGGCCAGAGATTACAAAAACTTCTGATGGTTTCATAATTATTCGTTTTATTGGTTGATATTGACACAAAGATGTGAGGAATCAATTCATTATAAAACAAGAATCTATTGAACCGTCGTAAAATGATCCTGAATGGTAATCACTTCTTAAAAGCATAAAAACCTATCTCATTGAGATAGGTTTCGGTAACTATATATCCTAAAAATTAATGCTGGAACCGAACATAATACGGTGTTATGGTTCCGTCAGATTCATAGGTATAGCCTGCTGAAACCCATTCGTCTTCATTAGATCGAGAACGTCTAGTGGTATGATAATGTCCGTAATTGGTATAACTTCTGGAACTTAATCTCGGATAGTAAATTACAAAATCTCCCCATACTCCAACACCACTACTGGCATTGTATATGTCACCTCCAAAGGCTGTGATGATTCCGATTTGCCCTTTGGCATTCGTTTCGAAATAAGGATAGGCAAAAGCGAAATCCGGATTCCATATTTGCATCTGATTCACCAAGTTCCAACTACGGGTATTGATTTCTACGATTTGTACATGTGGCTCTGGGAAATTGTTATTACTGGAAGCATTCCAGGCAAAAACAACATTGTTATCCCTTATTGTTGCTGCTCTTACATAAGTTTTCCATGAGGCATCGTCTAACCAGTCATTTCCATCTGCTGCTGTAGATGACATGGTGTTATTAGGCCAAGAATTGATGTTAACATCTCTCCAGCTATAGAAATCATCATCATCTCTCATGCTGTATACCTTCATGGTACTGTTATCTGAATGTCCAGCCCAGAATACGGCATTGGTTCCGTTTTGTGAAACATGTGACCAGTAGGCATTGGTGCTACCCGTGAATTGATAATTGACAGTTGATCCTGCAGCTAATTCTTGTAATGGTACGCGTATAACATAACGATTGCTACCGCCACCAATACTGCTTGTCCAGTATACGAATCTATTCCCGAAACTCATATCATTATAATCTAATTGTCCAGATGAGGCAAGAGCGTCATTAGTAAAATCCCAATATGTCCAAGAAGTTCCGTTACTGTTTCTTACATCTTGTGTATCCTG
>JABSPN010000387.1 GCA_013214425.1 Flavobacteriaceae bacterium
TTACTAAGAATATAATCTCTACATCCTTCTGTGAATGCATATTGTAAATCGGTGTCAATATTCATTTTGATAACACCATATCCAATTGCTTCTCTAATCTCTTCATGAGTAGAACCTGAACCTCCGTGGAAAACAAAATCTATTGGATTGTGACCTGTTCCAAATTTCTCCTGAATATACTCTTGAGAATTTTTAAGAATTTTAGGTGTCAAGACAACATTTCCAGGTTTGTATACGCCATGCACATTTCCAAAAGCAGCTGCAATAGTAAATTGGTCACTTACAGCAATTAATTTTTCATAGGCAAAAGCTACTTCTTCAGGTTGTGTATATAGTTTTGAACTATCCACATCTGTATTGTCTACACCATCTTCTTCTCCACCAGTGATTCCAAGTTCTATTTCAAGTGTCATCCCTATTTTAGACATGCGTTTTAAATATTCAACACAAATTTCAATATTTTCTTCGATAGGCTCTTCAGAAAGATCTATCATATGAGAACTATAAAGTGGTTTCCCAGTTTCTTTATAGAATTGCTCTCCAGCATCAAGAAGTCCATCAATCCAAGGTAGTAATTTTTTAGCGGCATGGTCTGTATGTAATATTACAGGGACACCATAGGCTTCAGCAAGTAAATGTACGTGTCTTGCTCCTGAAATAGCTCCTGCAATTCCCGCTTTATGATCTTCGTTAGAAAGACCCTTTCCAGCGAAAAATTGAGCACCACCATTAGAAAACTGAATGATAACTGGAGCGTTAACTTCAGCTGCAGTTTCTAAAACTGCATTTACACTATCAGTGCCTACAACATTAACAGCAGGTAAAGCAAATTGCTTTTCTTTAGCGTATTTAAAAATTTCCTGTACTTCTTTTCCAGACGCGACTCCTGGTTTAATGTTATGACTCATGAGACAAATTTTCTACTTAAATTCTTCGCAAATGTAATAAATATATGTACATGAAACTGTACATAAGTACTCAAAAATATTTTTTCGAATAAGATTAAAACGGATAATTAATTCCGATGTTATAAACGGCGTTTTGAAAATTGTAATTTATAAACCATTTATCAGTTAAATAAGGCTCGTAAGTTTTAAAACCAACATCTAACCTGAGGACAAAAAAGCTGAAATCATATCGGAAACCAGTTCCTGTTCCAATAGAAAGATCGGTTAAAGAATTTAGCCCGTTAAATTTTAAATCCTCATCTTCAACATTATCTAAGAAGTTCCAGATATTTCCGGCATCTGCAAATAAAGCTCCGTTTAAATCACCGAAAATTTTATAGCGATATTCTAAGTTTAGTGCGATTTTCAAGTTAGCTTCATTAAAGTCGTTTTGCCCACCACTTACACCAGGTCCTAAATTATAAGCTTCCCAGGCTCTATTGTCGTTACTACCTCCTCCGAAGAAACTACGATTAAATGGAATTGTTTTGGAATTACCGTAGGGAATGGCAACACCAAAGAAACTTCTAAAAGCTATAATATTATTTCTGGAAAGATCCCAGTATTTAATATAATCTAATTCTGTTTTAACATATTGAGAGAAACCAACACCAAATAGCTCTTTTTCTCCAAGTTCATTTTCTTCTGTGCCTAACCATTTGGTTATGGTAGATAGGATATTACCAGCAAGTTCAATTTTTCCTCTAAATCTGGAAAAGTCATTGTCAAATAAATTTTCTCGTTTGTTTTTTACATAAGTAAAGTTGGTTGTGAAAATTAGGTTATCTTGAGTGAGTCTGTTTTTTCGTTCGTCTAAACTTCTTACCGTTTGTAAATCATTGTCAGAAATAGTGGGAAAAGATCCATTTAAGACATCGTCAATAAAGCTTTCCGCTTGATTGGGAATTCCCAGCTCCTGATTAGCGCCTACAACTCCTAAAGTTTGCGCGACTTGATTTAATTGATTAAATGAATTTGAGTAGACATTAAAATAATTATTGGTGTTTACGTTTTTAACAAACTCGACATTGAAAAGATCAAAGTTATTTGTGACCGAGCCAGAAGGGAACCAATTGTAATTAATACCGCCTGTGAATGTTCGCTTGTCTAAACCGATGTTCTCCTGAATGCTCGTTCCTAAACTAATACTGGTTTTAGGTGACATGTACTTCGGGATAATTTTATCGGGATTAAATGGTAAAAATAATCTGGGGAAATATAATCTGGCGTTGGCTCCATACTCTCTGATATCAAAAAATTCGTCTTCAGAATCTGAGGCATCTTTTGAAGCACCTATAGATCCCGTTCCAGATACTTCGAGAGTTTCAGCACCTCTAAAAATATTTCTCATAATTAGCGAGGTGCTAAATGAAAGTCCAAAACTTTGAATGTTGCTGTGTGTTGCATCTACATCAAAAGTAATGGCGTACTTCTTTTTAGGAGCCAGAAAGATATTAGCAATCAAACTGCTTTGAGTTGAATCTCTTGGGTCTTCAACATATTTTATACTAGGATATCGAAACACTCGAAGCTCATTCAAGTGTTTTAATGTAAGTGATTTGTCTATATCTCTATACAAATCTCCTTTGTGAATGAAAACCGAGTTAGTGATTGCTTTAGGTTTATATTTTAACTTGCTGTAACCATATAAGTTGTAATCATTATAACTTATTGAATCCTGAAAAACACTGTCTTTTCTGGCGAAATTGTAATCAGTAATGATATTGACATCACTTATTTTAAAAACTTTATAAGGCTCTTTATAGATAGTGTCTTCCGTTCTTATTGTTTTATCATAAACTAATACATCAATATGCGCTTTGTGATTGTTTTGAACGGTGTCTACATCAAAAAAGATACTTTCTTGCTCAAACTCATACAAGCCTGAGTTTCTATAGATTTCAGTAATTCTATTTCGTTCTAGATTTAGGTCGACATTTCGATATTGATTTCCTTGCCTTAGGAACGATTTGCTTATATTTTTTTCATAAAGCTCATCAGCAATAGGAGAGGTAATGGTTTTTGTAATAGAATCAATTGAATAGGGTTGTCCTCTTTCGACAAAGTAGTTGACTTTTCCAGTTTTCTTGTCAGTTAAATCAAGTTTATAAGAAGTTTCTACGTTAAACCATCCATTATTCCAATAATAATCTTTTAGAGCTTTAGCAGATTTTGAAACTAAAGCAGTATCGATAACCTCTGGTGCTTCTCCGGTTTTCTTGAGCCATTTATTGAAAGCGATCCAAT
>JABSPN010000388.1 GCA_013214425.1 Flavobacteriaceae bacterium
TAGTTCCAGGGTTTCTTCCATCAAGATATCGTGAATAATTTTCTATTCCTGAACAATATCCTAACTCTCGGATCATTTCTAAGTCGAAATTGGTTCTTTCCTCCAATCGTTTGGCTTCAAGATGTTTTCCAATCTCTTTAAAGTAGTCGACCTGCTTCATTAAATCATCCTGAATTTCGATAATAGCATTTTGTAATACATCAGGAGAAGTCACAAACATATTAGCAGGATAAATATTCAATCGGTCATATTTTTCAAGGACTTCATTAGTCTGAACATCAAAAGCTTCGATTTCTTCAATTTCATCTCCAAAAAAGTGTATCCTGAAAGCATTATCAGCATAACTAGGGAAAATATCAACTGTATCTCCTTTTATTCTGAAATTCCCGTGATAGAATTCAGCTTCAGTTCTGGAATATAAACTTTGTACCAATCGATGCAATAACTGAGTTCTTGAGATTACTTGATCAACTTCTAATGAAATCACGTTCTTTTGAAACTCAACAGGATTTCCAATTCCGTAGAGACAAGAAACAGAAGCAATAACAATCACATCTCTTCTTCCTGAAAGGAGGGAAGAGGTAGCACTTAATCGTAGTTTTTCAATTTCATCATTAATCGATAAATCTTTTTCGATATAGGTTCCGGAAACCGGTATATAAGCTTCAGGTTGATAATAGTCATAATACGAAACAAAGTATTCTACAGCATTATCAGGAAAGAATGCCTTAAACTCTGAATACAATTGCGCGGCTAAGGTTTTATTGTGCGCTAAAACAAGTGTGGGTTTCTGAACACTCTGAATAACATTAGCAACGGTAAATGTTTTTCCTGAACCTGTTACACCTAAAAGAGTCTGAAAAGGTTCTAGGTTATTGATCCCTTCTGATAAAGCTTTAATGGCTTCCGGTTGATCTCCAGTAGGAGAAAAATCTGATTCAATCTTAAATTTCATGAACTATCTCGAGTAGTTTAACCGACATCATTATCGTAATGTAAAACTACAAAACTTAATAAGAATCAAATCTATTTCAGGAGTAATAATTAGTAGTTCAAATAAACCCATCCAGAAATTGGATCTGGATAATTAGGATCATTTAAAATGATAAGATAGAAATAAGTGCCAACGGGCATCAATTCCCCATTGTTATTCAATCCTCTATTCGCTCTTCCATCCCATGGAGTTCTGTGATCTCCCTCAAAAATAGTCACTCCGTAACGATTGAAAATTTTCATTTCCATGTTTTCAAAAACATCGTGAATACCAGGAATTTCAAAATCGTCATTAATGCCGTCTCCGTTTGGTGAAGTTCCATCAGGAATATCATCAGGTAAACAGTTTTCTACGATTAATTCAAAAGTTGCCAATTCAAAACAAATGGAATTGTCAACAAAGACATAGATGATTTGCGGACTGGAAGTATTAAAATAATTTGTTGGGATTAAAATTTCATTCTCTTGATTAATCGCATCCGATTCACTTTCGTAATAAGCAAAAGTTAAATTAGGATCAGTTGAAATCTGACTTTCTACTTGTGTTAAATCAAATTCAGCAGTATTGTTTCCAAGATCACACTCAATTAATGGCTCAGCTTGATTAATTAATGGTAACGGTAATAGTGTGATGTCTACTAATGTACGATTATTGGTTTCATTAGTTTCATTTACAATTCCGGTTCCCGTGCCATCATCATCTGCTGCTATGGTAATTGTAAAAGTATCACCCAAACTATCAGGAATGATTAAGATGATGCTACTACTTTCAGATCCTCCAATTGGAATATCATTTATCGTAGCACTTTGTCCAACTAAATCAGTACCTCCATAAAAGGCAATGGGAGTACCAGATGGTAAAATGGCAGTACTATTTACATTTGTAATGGTATAATCTAATAAGACTTCCCGACTATCACAAGACACAATAAAATCATCAATAATTGGTACAGCATCGGGTAATTGACTATTCAATACAGTAATCACATTATTAATCATTACAAAGTCCTGGCCAGACGTGAGGGATATGGTGGCTGAAGTATCACCAATGGAGATGTTGTTCTGGATGCTGTAAAAGTCAATATCCATATTATGCATCCCTGCTAAACCGGTAAAACTGTTAGTCCCATTAAAGGCATTATTACCTGGATTCAAAGGAGGGTTTTGAATTAAATTCCCATTAATTCTTAATGATTCGTTTACAGCTAAAGCGCTATCTCCTTCCCAGGCTACAAAACCAATTTTTGCTCCGGAATTATCAAATACATTTAAATTGTCTAATACAATTTCTAATTGCTGTGGAACAGATTGGAGTCCATCATAAACATTAACCTGATTTAGCGGAAGTGTATCATTTTCATAAATAACCGTAACTGCCCAACCAGCAAAGTTGGTCCCAGTAGCGCAATAAATTCCTGTTGGGATTACGGCACTAAGATCTAATTCTGAAACAGTAAAAGTTCCAGGTCCATCATTGATCACTAAATCTGTTACATCGGCGAATGCAGCAAAGAACACGCGACTAGTTCCTAAAGCATCTGCCCAAGTCCTTTGAGCTGTTATTGGGGTTCCGTTAAATTCTATATCAAAATCGCCAGTACCTGTTCCTGCCCAATATAAATAGGCAGCCAGGATATTCGAATTGGCAGGTAAATTAAAATAAGCAGATGAAGCAGTTAGAATATCGCATACAGTCCCTGGGCCATTTTCAACAAGATTCATGGTATTTCCAAAGGCAGTATAGTCATACCTTCCATTAAATTGTTGGTATAGAGCTACATCCTGAGCAAATAGACCAGAACTTAAAAGAAAAATGAATAAAACTATATTGAGTCTCAATGTAGTCAAGGTTTTATTTAATCTATTAAATATAATTTAATTTTATTAATTATTTACATATGTTTATCTGTATGCTAAAAAAACAGCCCTCAAATTGAGGGGTGTTGTTTCTAGTTTATCGTTTCATGGCAAAATGCCCACTAAATTCTTTTTCCACTCCATCTTCGATATAGTTTAGCTTAAACCAATAATCTGTAGATGGTAATAAGTTCCCGTTATAGGTTCCATCCCAACCAATTCCATTTGGATCCAGTTGTTTTAATAGTTTACCATATCTGTCAAAGATGTATAGTTTGGTAATGTTTCCACAATGTCCACCAATGATGTTCC
>JABSPN010000389.1 GCA_013214425.1 Flavobacteriaceae bacterium
AAACTCACATCATCATCATCTAACACCACGTCATAATCTGTTGTACTTTGAGCAATTCCATGTTTTTTTGCTAAGGCTGTTCCATTAACTCCTCCAGATGAAACGATATGTTTAATTGGCGCATTGCTACCTTTTAAAGCTGGTAATAAGGTCATTTTTGTGAAGTTTCCAGCCCCTATTAAACCAATACTTCCCGATTTGTTTACTATGACTTTATCAGTAACTTTTACAGTACTTTCAGGAATACTATTCTCATCATATTTAATGATGGAAGCAATCGATTTTGAGTTTCCTATGTCTCCATAAATCTTTTCGAAATCATCTAAAGACACCACTTCAGAGATCAATTCTTCAACCCCTAATTTATCAGAAGAAATTAACTGTAATACGGTCTCAAAATTTCTTTTTTCAGTCCATCTTACAAATGGTAAGGGATAATCTATACCTTTGAATTCATAATCATCATCGTATCTGCCAGGTCCGTAAGAACATGATACCTGAAAGCTTAATTCTTTTTCATAAAAATCAGCTCTGGAAATGTTTAATCCGATCACGCCAACCAACACTATTCTTCCTCTCTTCCTGCTCATTTGTGCCGTTTGAGCAATAATCTCATTAGTTTTTGCTGAAGCCGATATGATCACTCCATCTGCTCCAATATTATTGGTGTTTTCCAGAACAAATTTTACTGGATCATTCCCTTTTAATGGATTAAAAGCAATGATGCCTTTTTCTTTGGCTATGGCTACTTTTTTATCATCAAGATCATATCCTATCACTTTACAACCATTTGCTACTAACATTTCAGCTGTTAATAACCCTATCAATCCTAAACCGACTACTACTATAGTTTCTCCCATTGTTGGTTGTACCAATCGTATCCCTTGAAGTCCGATAGAGCCAATAACCGTAAAAGCTGCTGCTTCATCAGAAACATTATCTGGAATATGGGCTACCAGATTTTGAGGCACAGAAACAAATTCGGCATGTTGTCCGTTTGAAGCTACTCTATCTCCTACTTTAAAATCTGTAACTCCTTTTCCTACGGCTATAACTTTACCCACATTACAATAGCCTAGTGGAAGTGGTTGTTCTAATTTATTGAACACAGCTTCCAAGGTGGGCATTAAGCCTTCAGCTTTAATTTTATCCAAGACCATCTTTACCTTGTCTGGTTGTTGTCTTGCTTTTTGAATAAGTGAAGCTTTACCAAACTCTACCAGCATTCTTTCGGTACCAAGTGATACTAAACTTCTGGTAGTTTTGATGAGTACTTGTCCGCTTTTCACTTTAGGAGCGGGTAGTTCTGCTAATTCTGTTATTCCTGTTTTAAAGGATTGTAATATTTGCTTCATGAAATAGCCTTGTTGAGATTTTGGGGTTTATAAGTTCCTAACTTGAATTTACCTGCAATGTAAATTAACATGAACGGAATTATTGAAATAATATATCTTGAGAAAAAGCCTAAGAATTCTGCATGATAAATCTGAGTAAAAAACACGACTCCGGTAAAAAAGGAAAGCATTTTTACAATTAAAAAACCTGATTTGTTCATCACCCTTAGAATGAATCCCATTACGATTGCAAAAATAGCAGGGAAAATGATCATTCCCAAAATTCCAAAGTTCATTTGTAATTCGGTGAATAATCCTGTGGTTAATGACGAATTTTTAGCTTTTCCTAATACATAACTATCGGGATATATTAGGTTTTTAATTTTTGGCCCAGCTCCAAGAGGTTTATTAGCCCATAGAGATCTTGGGACAAAGTTTGTAAATCCAGCCACATAGGTTTGTCCATAATACAGTGGATGACCGTTTTCATACAACCATAAAATATTTTCGTTATTCCCGAAAGCTCCATTTAGAGACTTCACTGTTGAATACTTAAAGTCTTTCTTGTGTTTAGAATATAGAGCGTATCGCTCCTTACCAATATTAAAGAAGAGGATGAACGCTAAGGTTCCTAATAATGTAATCGACAACAGTCTTTTAGCCTGTTTGGAATTCAATTTTGTGTTAAGGCTTTGGTTCCTGATAATCCAAATCGCACCAATTAAAATAAACACTATAAAAAGTGAATTTCTATTACTATTAATCATGTAATAAAATACACTTAATCCGAATGCCAATAAGCCAAGGAATAGCGCCCTGCGCTTCAGTTTTTTTGTTTTGGTTATGAAGTAGGTGAATATATAAATGAAGGCAGAAATATAGATCCAGTGCGCCAATAGAAGCTGAATGGCTTTTCCTTGTCCGAAGCTGGATCGATCTCTTAAATATTCAGTAACACCTATTGAAAGAATAATCGAAGCATTCTTATAAATCATAATTGCTCCAATTAAAAACACAATGAAATTAACTGCTAAAATCCTCTTTATCTCCTTGTCACTTACTTTGATGTTGTTAAACAACTTAAAGTAATCTATTTTAAATGATGAGAAGAACAGTATGAAAATTACTTGTCCGAATAAAACTAAAATTAGTACAATGAATAGTGTAGAAAAGTTATAATCCGTTTGATATCTGTAATAGGTTGAAGACACCTGCATCATTGGAAGAAGGAAATGGATGATGGTAAAAAAGACCAGTCCAATAACGATTGGGTTTGAAAAGATCACTCCTATGCCTTTTTGAGTAGTCATAAAAGCAATAACCCCAATAGCGGTTAATAATAAAACAGCAAAAATAATAATCAACACCATTTTTTACCTTTCTAGTTAAATCCAGGTATGTCTAAATCAGGGAACTTGGATTTAATATATTTTCGGGAATCTCCAACGACATTTCCTGGACTTCCGATGTATATACTAAAATCAGGAACTGTTCCTCTTACTACTGTTCCCGCCCCAATAATACATCCTTTACCTATTTTGCATCCTGGCATTAATATCGTTCCTGTTCCTACAAAAGAATAATCTCCTACTTCAACCCCTCCAAATAAACCTAAAGGTTTTTCTTGAGAAATATCAAAGGCTTTTGCAATTGTATGCGGAGACCAATCGTGTGTTAAAACTCTTATATAACTAGACATGGTAACTTCTTTACCTATAGAAATAACACTATAATCTGTTCCGTCAAACCAGATTTTGGAAGAAATATAATTCGGCATTCCGTTAAATTTCATCCCAAATTTTTTATAAAACTTATACTGAATTT
>JABSPN010000039.1 GCA_013214425.1 Flavobacteriaceae bacterium
TACTCTTATCGTTAATCTCTACACTCAACATATAGATTCCTGTTTCTAAAGTTGCCATCGATGTTGTACATGAACTATTGCTAAACGTTACATCCATTTCAGCAACTAATTGACCATTCATTGAATGTACATATACTTTGGCCGGTCCTTGATATTCAATATTAATAGTACAAGTATCATCAATTGGATTAGGATATAATACATTCAATTTTAAGATCGTGTCTTCTCCATCACAGTTTTCATCGATACCGTTATTTGGAATATCTAAAACTCCTGGATTAACCGTCGCATCATTGTCGTTACAATCCTGATAAGAATAATAACCATCATTATCTAAATCTTTATAGAAATAATCTCGTGCAAAATTAAAGGCATCTTCTCCCAATTCTTCTCCTATAAATCTCCCTGGAATATCATCGATTGGCGGATGAATACCACCCCAAATTCTAGATAAACTTGTTTGGTCTGATGCGTCTTTGTAAGTTGCCCATTGTAATACAAGATCAACACTTGGTCCATCCTCAAATACAAGGAATTCATTTGCTTCAGCATCAAAAGTCCCGATACCTCCTGGGAAAAAAGCATCTCCTGTTAATCGCTCCATTACTTGAGCTGCAGCAGCAGAAAAAGTTGAATGCCCCGAAATATAACCTGCAAATGGAGGTGTTACAAAAGACGGACGTTGATAAGGCCACCAGTTTTCAGCTAAAATCCAATCAACACCAGCCACATCTACTTCAGGATCAGAAATATAATCTGGTCCTTTCCACGCATATAGTTTTATTTTCCCAACATGCTCATCAGCAGCTCCCGCTAAAGGATCGCCTGCCTCTACAACTTCAATAAAGTTAGGAACTAAGGGTATGCCATATGGGCTATAATTAGATAAGTTTGGATCTGAACTTTGCCCTAAACCTGCCATATATCGTATAGCAGACACAGGTCTGATATAGTCATAATATCCTTTAATTCCCCATGCTGCAATTGCGGCATCGTGAACTGCTCCTCCTAATAAAAAGTAAGACTTCACATCCCATTCTAAATCACTTAAAACAGCTGTTTGCCCTTCAAAACTTTTTACAGTAAGAGGGTGATCATTTACATAATTTAAGATCGTAAACCAGTGTCCAGGTGGTGTTTCAGAATCTGGCCCATCTGCCCAAAACTCTGCCAAAACTCGACCATAATCTGCTCTGGGAACTAATTGTGGTTCATAAGGTTGCCCCGTCACCGGATTAATGGTGTGCCCGATACTTGGATCTCCTCCATTTTCAAAATCATAAAACTCTTTATAACCCTGAAATGTTGTTGGATAACTTTGAATATTTCCTATTGAAGCTGGTGAAATATCGATCATAACGCCATCAGCAGGGTCTAAATGCGATGACCAGGCTGCTACTAAGGCAAATCCCCATTTATAAGGATCTTCTATCCCATCGCTTCCTGTGCTATTCAATATAAACACAGGTGGTCCCGGATCATGATAAACCCAATAGTCGAATCCAGTATCTGGATCATTATAAACTGTTACATCTTCAGGTTGTAATGCAAAAGGGGTTACTTGTCCCCATTCCGGACTTAAAAAATCTTGAGTATCAGTTGGTATTGGATTTCCACTCTGATCAATTATAACGTCTAAGGTAAGCTGTTGCCATAAATTTGGATACACTAAACCTGGGTTCCCTGAATCGTCGATAACTAACGGCGGATTACTTGGTAAGTAATATTGATTCAAATACCCACCTAATTCATTTGAACCATCTTGTTGTCCGAAAGCAATAATTTCAGCAGCAAGGTAATTTCCAAGAGCTGCTGGACGTCCAGTAGTATAATCTGTTGAAGAAAAATTAGGATCATATCCCATTCCTGTAAAATGTGCTTGCACAGAAGTTAAAATATCTATCGCGCCAGGTGACGATATAAATCTAGAAAACATGATGCGATACATAGCATAACTGATTATTTCTTCTCGAGCTTCATCTACAGGTGTTTTCGTGTTAAAACCATCAAAATCACAGGTATAACCTCCAACAGTTTTTCCTAGAAAAAATGTTTCAGCTTCATCACTAAAAACAGCCCAAGCATCGTACATTGCGATTGAAGTATGGAATAAATTCCTTGCATGTACAGTTGGCCTGGCAAAGTCATTTCTTATTGCAAATAAGAGCTGTTCATTCCATTCGCGAGCAACAGAATGGGTTTGTGAGACAACTGGTATTGTGAGTAATAAAAAGAAAAATAATGGTATAATTTTCTTCATAAGCACTAGTGTTTTGGATAAGACTAACTAATTATTAGCCAAATTTGATTGTTTGTTATTTTATAATCGCAAGTTAAGGAAAATTATAAACAACAAACATATCTTAATTATTTTAGCACATTCCTTATATTTGCTGGACACTCAAAAAATGACTTAATGAACTATCAGGCAACACCAGAATTTGCTCAAGAATTAGATCGTCAAGATCCATTATCAAAATATAGAAATCAGTTTCATATTCCTAAAGATCAAGAAGGTAATTCATGGTTGTATTTCTGCGGAAATTCTCTAGGCTTGCAACCAAAAAAGACTCAAGAATATATTCAACAAGAGTTAACAGACTGGGCTAATCTTGGGGTTGAAGGACATTTTGAAGCTAAAAATCCATGGATGCCCTATCACGAGTTTCTTACCGAAACAATGGCCAAATTAGTTGGCGCAAAACCTATTGAAGTAGTTACTATGAATACCTTAACTACTAATCTACACCTATTGATGGTTTCCTTCTATCAACCAACTGATAAGAAATACAAAATCGTTATTGAAAGTGATGCCTTTCCTTCTGATAAATATGCTGTAGAATCTCAATTGAGTTTTCACGGATATGACCCTAAAGACGGACTCATATTATGGACTCCCAGAGAAGGAGAAGAATTATTGAGAATGGAAGATCTTGAGGGTATTTTGGAAGAACAGGGTGATGAAATTGCTATGTTATTGATTGGTGGAGTAAATTATTATACTGGACAATATCTTGACATCAAAAAAATTGCCGAATTAGGTGATGCTAAAAATTGTATGGTAGGAATCGATTTGGCCCATGGTGCAGGAAACATCAAACCTAACCTTCACGAGTCTGGGGTAGATTTTGCCGCCTGGTGTACTTATAAATACTTAAACTCTGGCCCCGGAAGTTTGGCAGGACTGTTTATACATGAAAAACATGCCCACAACAAAAACCTTAAGAAGTTTTCAGGTTGGTGGAGTCACAACAAAACTACTCGCTTTAACATGCGACAAGAGTTAGATGTCATTCCAGGAGCAGAAGGGTATCAATTAAGCAATCCTCCTATTCTATCTATGGCAGCTATCAAAGCTTCTTTAGACCTATTTGATGAAGTAGGGATGGATGCGCTAAGAGAAAAGTCTGAAAAACTAACTGGATATTTTGAATACTTAATTAATGCTATGGGTTCAGATAGAATTAAAATCATCACTCCTTCAAATCCAAAAGAAAGAGGGTGTCAATTATCTGTTCAAGTTTTAAATGCCGATAAGTCATTACACAACAAACTAACTGAGGCTCATGTTATTACAGATTGGAGAGAACCAGATGTGATTAGATGTGCACCTGTACCATTATACAATTCATTTGAAGATGTATTCAAAATGACTGAAATTCTCAAAACACTTTTATAGCGCATGGAAAAAAATGAACATATACTAATTGTGGGAGCTGGATTATGTGGTTCCTTATTAGCACTACGTTTAGCTCAAAGAGGGTATAAAGTTGATGTCTATGAAAGTAGGCCCGATTTAAGAGTTACTGATATTTCTGCTGGACGATCAATTAACCTAGCCTTATCTGATCGCGGTTTAAAAGCTATGGATCTTGTAGGTATAAGAGATCAGGTTTATCCGCTTTGTATTCCTATGTACGGTAGATTGATTCACGATATAGAAGGCAATACCTTTAATTCTAATTACTCCGGAAGAGAGGGAGAATATATTAATTCAATTTCAAGAGGTGAATTAAACGGATTATTATTAACAGAAGCCGATAAACATGAGAATGTCAACATTCATTTCAATAAGAAATGTACTCATGTTGACATTGAAAATACTATCGTGCATTTTTCTTGTTATGAAACTAAAAAAGATTTTACGGTAGATGCTGATATCATCTTTGGAACCGATGGAGCGGGATCAGCTATAAGAAAAAGCTATTATCTGGAAAGAAAATTCTTATTCAGTTATTCTCAGAACTACTTAACACATGGTTACAAAGAACTAGAAATTCCTGCAGCTGAAGATGGATCACACCTCATCAGTAAAGATCATCTTCATATATGGCCTAGAGGAAAATATATGTTGATTGCATTACCTAATTTAGACGGAAGCTTTACGGTGACATTATTCTTATCGTATGATGAAGGAGAATACAATTTCAACAACCTTACTTCCGTAGAAAAAGTAACCGAGTTTTTTGAAAAACAATTCCCAGATGCTTTGGCTTTAATTCCAAATATAGCGGATGAATTTTTCAACAATCCTACTGGACCATTAGGCACTGTAAAATGTTCTCCATGGTATTACAAAGGGAATACTGTTTTAATGGGAGATGCTGCCCATGCCATTGTACCGTTTTATGGACAAGGAATGAATGCCTCTTTTGAAGATGTAGTTGTTTTTGATCAAATTCTGGAAGAACATGAAGGAGATTGGGAAGCTACTTTGAAAAGTTATGAGCAAAATAGAAAAAAAGATACTGATGCTATAGCCGATTTAGCTATCGACAATTATTATGAAATGAGGGATCATGTTGCCAATCCGCTTTTCAAGGAAAAAAGAAAGCTAGAAATGGATTTAGAAAAATCATTTCCTAAAAACTACTTCTCTAAATATTCTATGGTGACTTTTAATGAAGCGATGCCTTATAGCAAAGCCCTGAAAATTGGTAGAGCTCAGGACAAGGCCTTATTGAATATGATTGCTGATGAAAAAATAGATACTACTGCCGATTTAAGTAATATTCTAAAGCAAGTTCAGGAGCAAACCAAAGATATTCTAGAAGAAGACGATATTGCTCAACTAAAATAAAACTATTGATTACCTATATTGCCATATTACGAGGAATTAATGTTGGAGGACATCGAAAACTTCCAATGGCTGCCCTTCGTGAACTATTGAATGACTTAGGGCTATCAGAAGTAAAGACTTACATTCAAAGTGGTAATTTGATTTTCAAAAGCAAGAACACCAATATTAAATCATTAGAAGTTGCTATTGAACAAGCAATCAAAAAACAATTTAATTACGAAGTTCCTACATTAATTCGAGAGGTTAGTGCTTGGGAAAGAGCTTTCAGTAATAATCCTTACAAGGATAAAGATCCTAAAAAAGTATCCTTCACTTTCTTAAGTGATACTCCTGAAGAAAAACTGGAATCTTTTATTTCTGATTATGATGAGTTCATTCATATAGATGATGTAGTTCACGTATATTGCCAAAATGGCTACAGAAAATCTAAACTTCATAACAACTTTTTTGAAAAAAAATTAAACGTAAAAGCCACAACCAGAAACTGGAATACTGTCAATAAACTATTGACTATGGCAAAAGAATAAATTATGACACAACAAGAAATCGCAACTGTATTAGATCAAGCTGCTGTGGAAGCTAAAGCAACAGCTCAAATGGCAAAGAACAACAATATGCAATTAACTGAAGCTTATGACATTCAGAAAACAGCTATTGACCTTAGATTAGAAAGAGGAGAAACAATTGTAGGTTACAAGCTTGGCTTTACCAGTAAGGCAAAGATGGAGCAAATGGGAGTACATGATATGATCTGGGGGCGTTTGACCAGCACTATGCATATCAAAGAAGGAGATACTGTCTCGTTAGATCGCTTTATTCATCCTAGAGTAGAACCAGAAATAGCCTTTCTAGTCAAAAAAGATATTGATAAGCAAATCACCATGGAAGAGCTTTCAGATTATTATGAAGGTTTGGCTCTAGCTTTGGAAATTATCGATTCTCGCTATGAAAATTTTAAGTTTTCTCTTGAAGACGTTGTGGCAGACAATTGTTCTTCAACAGGATTTGTTGTTGGGCCTTGGCTTCCAATACACACTAATGTTTCTGATCTAAACATTCAATTAAAATTTGATGGAGAAACAAAACAAGAAGGAAATACCAATGCCATTCTTGGGAATCCATTAGAATCGGCTGTAGAAATGACTCGCTTAGCCATTCAAAATAATATCACTTTAAAAAAAGGAGATATCATCCTAGCTGGAGCAGCTACAGCCGCAGAATTTTTAAAACCAAACACAAAAGTGAGTGCTACTTTTGAAACTATTGGAGACATCCAATTTAATATTCAATAATTATGAGTAAAGGAAAAGTAATTGAAGGAAAAGCAATACCAAGAGGAAAGTTCCCTCATGTGAAACGTGTAGGTGATTTTATTTTTGTCTCAGGCACAAGTTCTAGAAGACCAGACAATTCTTTTGAAGGTGTTGAAGTAGACGAATTTGGAACTACAAATCTAGATATCAAAGCTCAAACCAGGGCGGTTATAGAAAATATCAACTCTATTTTAGCCGAAGAAGGTGCCAGTTTGAAAGACATTGTTGATGTCACTTCCTTCCTGGTTAATATGAATGATTTTGGAGGCTATAACGAAGTCTATGCAGAGTATTTCGATTATGAAGGTCCGACAAGAACAACTGTTGCTGTACATCAATTACCACACCCTCATTTATTGATCGAAATTAAGGTAGTGGCTTACAAGAAACAATAAAATAAACTCATATTAGAAATAAGAGATCATGCAAAAGATACTGAACTACATCAACGGAGCCTTTCAAGAACCAACCAAAGGAGAATGGATAGACAATTACAATCCGTCTAAAGGTGAGGTCTATAGTTTAATCCCAAACTCTTCTTCCGAAGATGTTGAACAAGCTTATCAAGCTGCAAAGGCAGCTTATCCTTCATGGTCCAACACTACCATTGAGTATCGCAGCGAAATCTTATCAAAAATTGCAGCTATTATTAAAGACAACTTAAGTGATTTAGCGTATACTGAATCCTTAGACAATGGAAAACCATTAAGTCTTGCTACAAAAATTGATATACCAAGGGCTTCAAGTAATTTTCAGTTTTTTGCCAATGCCATCACTCAGTTTTCTAGTGAATCACATGAAAGCGTTGGATTGAACGCCTTTAATTTCACGCTAAGACAATCGATTGGTGTTGTAGGATGTATTTCTCCGTGGAATCTTCCGCTCTATTTATTTACCTGGAAAATCGCTCCTGCCTTAGCAGCTGGAAATACCGTGGTAGCAAAACCTAGTGAAGTAACACCAATGACAGCTTATTTATTAGGTGAAATTTGCACAAAAGCTGGTTTGCCTAAAGGCGTACTGAATATTGTTCACGGATTAGGGCATACTACAGGCCAAGCAATTGTAGAACACCCAAACATCAAAGCCATCTCATTTACTGGAGGAACAGCTACTGGAGCTCATATTGCCAGAACAGCAGCCCCAATGTTTAAGAAATTGTCTCTGGAATTAGGAGGTAAAAATCCGAATCTTATTTTCGCCGATTGTGAGTACGATAAAATGATGGCTGTTACCTTAAAATCTTCTTTTGCTAATCAAGGTCAAATTTGCTTATGCGGCTCTCGAATTTTTGTAGAAAAGAGTATTTACAAACAATTCAAAACCGATTTTGTTAAACACGTAACAGCACTGAAAGTTGGAAGTCCGTTTGAAGGTGACACCAATGTTGGTGCCTTAGTCTCAAAACCGCATATGGAGAAAGTACAATCGTATATCAAAATTGCTGAAGACGAAGGTGGCACTGTATTATGTGGAGGAAATCAGGTTCAAGTAGATGGTCATGAAAACGGATACTATTTAGAACCAACCGTTATTGAAGTTGCTGATGATAAGTGCAGAGTGAATCAGGAAGAAATATTTGGCCCGGTTGTGACAATTATGCCTTTTGAAACTGAAGAAGAAGCTTTGGCATTAGCGAATGGTGTTCGCTACGGATTATCCAGTACAATCTGGACCAATAACTTGAATCGAACCATGAAATTAGCCAAACAACTAGAAGCAGGAATCGTTTGGGTAAACACCTGGTTATTGAGAGACTTAAGAACTCCGTTTGGAGGTATGAAAGATTCTGGTGTAGGTCGAGAAGGTGGATTAGAAGCTTTGCGTTTCTTTACAGAAGCCAAAAACATCTGTATCAAGTTTGATTAAATTCAAGGTCATGCTAAACTTGATTCAGGATCTGTAGCATCAATTCGTTCTTATATCTTATTCCAAACACCTTTTCCTCCTTTTCTAATGAATTTAATTGAGATGCTATTGAGGTGAAATTAGTTTTTACATGAAATTTAAAAAAGTGCTATTGAGAATAAAATCGGCTTAGTCAATAGCTATCAGAAAATGAATTTAGTACACAATTAGACAAAACGAATCAATTAGAAATCGTTAACAGCGATATATGATTTTATAGTTCTCAATTCTCTCAGTTACCTCATCTAACTGCTATCTATAAATTTAGAATTCGTAAGAACTTTTAATAAACCTGGAGAAGAATAAGTTGCAGTTTTATTAGACACTTATGATCCAACTGGCAGCTCAATTTATTATCGATTTACTTATGAAGAAACCTATAAAATAGTGGCTCTAATTTGAGCGCCGTTCGATGATGTTTTTATAGTTGATGAACTTGGTGTTTTTTCAACTGCTAGATTATATAAGATGAGCGCATTTGTTATAACACGGTTTAATCTAATTCAATTATCATAACCAATACAAAAGATTTTGTTGAGGTCGCGAAATATAATTCCCGTTAGAAGAATTAGTCGAAATAATTATATTATTACTGAACGTTATAGCATCAAGGTAATGCAGTATGTACAATCGTTAGAATCTATTTGAATTATTCTGACGTATTTCCTGGAGAACCTCCTCCATCTTAGGCGGAAGCTTGTGAGATTTTGCTCCTGAACTTTATTTATTATTGCCCTGGGAGTTGACTATATGATGCTATTGCCTGTGGGACATTAATCTTTTATGCTGTCAACCCCGATCCTTTGGCTTCGCACCTTACTTCATAGTCTTTCCACCTTGTGGTGATTGGACAGAATTAAGTTCGAATATTGTTCCATATTTTTGGGTAGATTAAAATAATATCATATTTACTTATTTACTATCAAAATACTTATTACATTTGATTTTCACTTAACATATGTTAAATTAAAAATTCAGTAAATATGACTATATTTATTGAATCGACATTTAAATACAATAATACTCATGAGCAATTTAGTTTCCCCTTTAAATTTCAAACAATGGATCGAAGATCATCGTCATTTATTAAAACCTCCCGTAGGAAATAAGTGTGTATGGGAAAACGGAGATTATATTGTGATGGTTGTTGGAGGCCCAAATGCCCGAAAAGATTATCATTATAATGAAACTCCAGAATTCTTTTATCAGGTTGAAGGGGATATCGTTTTAAAGATTATTGATAACGGAGAACCTAAAGATGTACATATTAAAGAAGGTGATATTTACTTATTACCTCCTAAGGTTCCGCATTCACCTCAGCGTGCTGCCAACACTGTTGGTTTAGTCATCGAAAGTAAAAGACCAGAAGGTATGATGGATGGTTTAGAATGGTATTGTGAACATTGTAATAACTTACTGTATCGAGAAGATTTTTCAGTAAAAAATATTGAAACAGACATGCCTATTATTTTCGACAGATATTATGGAGATTTGGAAAAGAGAACATGCTCTGTATGTAATACAGTAATGGAAGCCCCAAAAAAATAAAATAAATAGATGAAAAGAAAACTGCGCATAAACGGTCATTCACATTTACTTCCTTATCCCGAAGAAATTCCTCAGTTCATGAAAGACAAAGAGATTTTTTGGGTTGATGATGAACGGAGATTCATGCTTCAAAAAGGTTGGAAAAGACCTGTAACCGATTCTAGTTTTTTCCTGAATGAAAAGCTGGAGTGGATGGAACGCAATGATATTGACCACGCAGTAGTTTTAAACTTATCTCAATTATATGGTAACGGATTGCGTCTTGAAGAAATGAAACACGCCTTACGTTTTCAAAATGACTTTAATGCTCGTGTACAACACAATAATCCCGATAAATTCACTTGTGGTTTTGTAGTGCATCCAGGATTTATAAATGGGGCATTATGGGAAATCGAACGTTGCGTAGAAGAACTCGGACTTAAAGTATTGTGTTTACCTACTCATTTTATGGATTCCATAGGACAATGGAGATGTATTTTTGATGAGGAAAATGATCCTATTTTTGAACTCGCAGATAAATACAAACTCGCTATTGAAGTACATCCATACGACGGCGATAAAATGATCAAATTAGAAAATACTGCCTGGCGTTTTCATTTGGTATGGATGTTAGCTCAATGTGGAGATGCATATCATTTCTATACCTTAAACGGAATGCAAGATCGTTATCCCAACATCAGAACTTGTTTTGCTCATGGAGGTCAGTTAGCACAAATGAACCTAGGAAGACGTATTCAAGGATTTGATGGAAGACCCGATTTATTTGAAGGGAAACATCATCCAAGAAAAGCTGTAGGGCATCCTAACATCTATTTTGATACTTTAGTTCATGATACAGATTCTCTTAAACTTACAGTAGAAAGACAAGGAAGCAATCAGATCATTATGGGATTAGACGATCCTTATCCGCTTGGAGAAATGGAGAGTGAACCTCAATCTTCTTATCCTGGTAAAATACTAGATCTGGCTATTGAGCGAGATATCATCAATGAAAAAGAATACGACGAAATCTGGGAAGACAATGTATTGCGTTGGTTATTTGGTGATGACAATGAAAGTAAAAAAGATTTGGTTAACAAAATATTAGGTTAATGCATTTTATTCCTGAAAATATTGACAACTATGTAGTGAATCATTCAGAAAATGAACCTGAATTATTAGCAAAACTCACTCGAGAAACTTATCAGAAAATATTACAACCAAGAATGTTGAGCGGACATTACCAGGGTCGTGTCTTAAGCATGATTTCTAAATTGGTCTCTCCTGAAACTATTCTTGAAATTGGAACCTATACTGGATATTCTGCTTTGTGTCTAGCTGAAGGAGTGAAAGCTAATGGATCTCTGCATACTATCGATATCAACGAAGAATTACACGATTTCCAGCGTAAATATTTTGATGCCTCCGACTTCGGAGATCAAATTCATCAGTATACTGGTAATGCCTTAGAAATTATTGAAAACATGGAATTGAAATTTGATTTGGTTTTCATTGATGCCGATAAACATAATTACAGTAATTACTTTCGCCTTATCATCGACAAAATGAATAAGGGAGGGATCATTTTATCTGACAATGTATTGTGGAGTGGTAAAGTTGTTGAAAAACTAAACCCGAAAGACATTGATACTAAAGGTTTATTAGAATTCAATAAATTACTAAAAGACGATCCAAGAGTTGAAACCGTGGTATTGCCTATTCGCGACGGATTAACGATTAGTCGTGTGATTTAAACTGCTAAACCTTAAAATCTATCACCTCTTTTCTTGATTTAATATTCAGTTTCGAATAAATACTACTTACATGTGATTTAACTGTACTCAAACCAATATTGTATGTGTTGGCTATGTCCTGATTTGTTGCGCCATTTCTCAATAATTCAAATATTTTTCGCTCCTGAACAGTTAGCTTTTCATAACCAGATTTTTTCTTAAAGCCATACTTTCCGAATAAATAGGCTAAACCACATAAAGCAACTCCAATTATCACAAGAATTAACGTATTATCACGCTCAGGTTTTGGAAGGTCAAATTTACTCCTGAACGTTTTCATGTATGAATGATCTTCATCTTTTCGTTTCTCAGAATATAAGCTAAAAAAGTTAGGATTAGAAAAATAATCTGATTCATATTTACTGTTATAAATAGCATACAACGACACTAAAACATTAGTACTTGTATCAGCAACAACCAGGAGTTCTTTATTTTTATTATCATCTATAAAACTTCTTTTTGCTGAAGTACTTTCAGCAGCTAAACTATCTAATGAATACACAAAATCAGTTACTTCCTGAAAAAGTGCATTCACTGAATGTTTCTTATAGAGCACCTTTCTAAAAGGAGGATTAAGTGAGTTAGCTCTTAATTCGATATTGGAATCTTTATTTGCAATTAAAAAAGTATGGTTTTCATCTTTACCTCCAATAATCAATGTTGCTGGAGTATCTCCTTTTTTCGTTACATGTAATCTGAATAAATTCTCTTCTTTTGGAAAAAAGTCTAAATTAAATTGAAAATAGCCAAGACTGTCTATTTTCGTCTTAGCTATAATCATTTCATTCGACATATCATACATGTTTTCAAATGAAGGGATATGTGATAAATAAAGCGTTCTATCCCATGTTTGATCGAGCAACAATTCCCCTGAAATGTGAGCTTGATTTGGCTTTTTAGCCTGAGCAAAAGAATAGTCAGTAGTTCCTAAACTAATGAGGAGAACTATAAATTTAAAATGCTGTTTACTCATTAAAACTTATTGTATCACTTCTACTTCTACTAATATTGAGCCTTCAACATTCTTGGGTAAAATTTTAATTTTCCAGTCCCCGCTTTTTGGATCTCTTAGTCTTTTATTCATAGAGCCCTGTACTTTTTCTTTCTTGGTAGCACTCATTTGAGCCGCTACAGAAAATTTACCCTGTTTTGTACCAAATGGATCATACAATTCAATAACTAATTTACCCTTACTAATTATACTGAAAATTTGTACCATTAACTGACTATCTTGATCCCCTACGATTATTGCTACTTCTTCTGGTTTAGAATCGTCTTTTAATTCTATTTCTCTGGTGATCCTTGAAACAGAATCAGGAGAGCTAAAAAAATCATTATCCTGACCCTGAACAGAAAGCACAGAAAACAAACAACTAACAATAAAAATGGCAATTTGATTTTTCATACTATAAGTTTTAAAATTCATTGTTCAAAGCTATCATCTACAATGAAAAAAATAAAGTAATCTAGGTCCTAAAAAGGTACTAAAATCGGTTGAAATATGGTCTATTATAGACTTTTTAGTGCCTCACCTTTATTTTTTAGCAACAATTTATTGATCATTTTACTAAAACTAAAAGATAAGAATATTCCAACAATCATTCCAACAATAATATCAAAAGGGTAATGAGCACCTACATATATTCTACTATAGGAGAAAAATGCAGCCC
>JABSPN010000390.1 GCA_013214425.1 Flavobacteriaceae bacterium
ACTGTTCATGCCATTTAACGTAAAATCTATAATTTTTATAGAGTAAAACCCACGTATTATAAATTTGTTGTTATATTTATGACGGAATAACGAACAACCACATGAAATTATATCTTAACCTACTCGGGATTACATTTATATTAATGCTGTCCTGCAACCCTCGTAATGAGAAGCTTACCAGCCATAACGACACACACGAGACACATCACTTTAAAGTAGAAGTTAAAGATCAATATGAAATAGACTTTAGCTCAGGACAATGTTCAAATAGCTTGGATAAAATCATCTTTCTAACCTTAAATACCGGATTTAAAAACGATTTAATCACCTTGAAAATCAATAATGAGATTAAAACCAAACACGTTAGCACCAATAAGTTCACCAATAGCGCTGGATTAATTGAAATTGGTAAACAAGTAGATGTTAAATCATTTTCATTTAGTATCAATAAAGGTCCGGAAGTTGTTGTAAAAGACTTCAATTGTACATACTTATTTGCCGATTATTCTAAAGGAAATAAATTAACCGTTCATTCTAGCGAAACACTATATTAATCTTTATTTTATTTCAGTTCCTCTATAATATTCTTATTTTTATTCAAAACTGAAATATGATACGAATTATTCTACTAGCCTCTTTTATATTGTTGTTCATTAGCTGTCAAAAAGAGACAAAAAACCAACTCAACCCCAAATCTGAATTACAAAAAGAAGAACCGGAACTCAGTATTCCTGAGAAAATTGCCTATGCGCATGGTTTTGACCAGTGGAACAAAGTCAATAAAATCTCCTTTACATTTAATGTAGATCATGATAGCTCTCATTATGAAAGAAACTGGATATGGTTTCCAAAGGAAAATAAAGTTAGCTTTAAAAGTGCTAGTGATTCTCTTACATATTTCAGGAAAAATATGGATAGCCTAATTCAAAAAACCGATTCTGGTTTTATTAATGACAAATACTGGCTACTCCTTCCCTACAATCTTATTTGGGATAAAAATAATTATAGCTTTACTCATACAACAAATGTTCTATCTCCTATAGCCAAAAACAAAATGCAAAAGCTAACAATTGTATATGCTAATGAAGGTGGTTATACACCCGGAGATGCTTACGATATCTACTTTGAAGACAACTTCAAGCTTAAAGAATGGGTATTTAGAAAAGGAAATGCCAAAGAGGCTTCTTTAGCGACAACCTGGGAAGATTACACTGTATTAAATGGATTGAAAATTGCTCAAAGTCATCAAAAAGATTCGGGCAATTGGAAGCTACATTTTACAAACTTAAAAGTAGAGTAATATTAAATTGATTCAATTAAGGTTTTTCTTCTATATTTATAAAGAATTAAACTAATCTTATGTTAGAACTAGCTGGTATTATCATTTTTGGAATTTTAGCGCAATGGGTAGCCTGGAAATTTAAAATCCCTGCCATTTTACCTCTTATTTTAATAGGTTTGTTGGTTGGCCCTATAGCTGCAGAATACTTAAGTAGTGATCAAACCAAATGGATTGAACCCATATGGAATGGCAATAAAGGCTTATTTCCTGGCGAAAGTCTCTTCTATTTTGTTTCACTAGCCATTAGTATTATTCTATTTGAAGGAGGTTTAACACTCAAGCTGAGTGAAATCAAGAATGTAGGACCTGTGATTACAAAATTAATCACCATTGGTTCTATCATTACTTTTTTTGGAGCAGCCATTGCTGTACACTATATCTTCGGATTAAATTGGCAAATCTCATTCCTGTTTTCGGGATTAATTATAGTTACCGGACCAACGGTAATCACTCCTATTCTTAGAAACATCCCGCTTAAAAAGGATGTCTCTGCCGTATTAAAATGGGAAGGAATCCTAATCGATCCAATTGGAGCATTAGTAGCCGTATTGGTTTTTGAATTTATCAGTGTTGGTGGCGGTAGCGAATTTACCAAGACTGCACTTATTGAATTTGGAAAGATTATTCTCTTCGGAACAACTTTCGGATTCACTTTTGCACACGGACTTAACTTCGCAATAAACAGAAAACTAATTCCGCACTACCTTTTAAATGTAACGGCTTTAGCTGCTGTATTAGGGGTTTTTGTGTTATCAGATGCTTTTGCTCATGAATCTGGACTACTGTCTGTTGTTGTAATGGGAATGGTATTAGGAAACTCCAAATCATCATACTTAAAAGAATTGCTGTATTTTAAAGAATCATTAAGCGTCTTACTGATCTCTATATTATTTATCCTTTTAGCAGCGAATATCAATTTCAGTGATTTACTGCTACTCTACAACTGGGAAACTGCAATATTATTTGCAACAGTTGTCTTTATTGTTAGACCTATTGGTGTTTTATTGAGTACAACCAAATCGACATTACAACTTAATGAAAAGCTTTTTATTAGTTGGGTTGGCCCTAGAGGTATCGTAGCAGCGGGTATTGCTTCATTATTCGGATTAAAGCTCGCTAAAGATGGGGTTGAAGGCGCAGAATATATTACACCTCTGGTGTTTATGGTTGTATTAGGCACCGTTCTTCTGAATGCAACAACTGCTCGCCTATTCGCAAGAATTTCAGGAGTGTTCTTAACAAAATCAGAAGGAATCTTAATTATTGGTGCATCAGATGTTTCAAGGCTTATTGCTAAATATTTAGATAAAAACGGAAGGCAACTTATCCTTATTGACACCAATCAATCTAATATAGATAAAGCCAAAGAATTAGGCTTAAATGCTGCTAACGTTGATATTTATTCTGATAAATTAACCGATGATATCGAGTTAAGTGACGTAGGCTATTTAATGGCATTAACAGGAAACGATAAAATCAATAATTACGCTATTGAGAAATTTCAACGTCAATTTGGTGAACACGGAGCGTTTAGAATGGTGACACAAGCCGAAATGAATGATCATGAAAATAATCCAAGTGAAGGTCTATTTTCACATACAGATGATTTTCTATCGCTTTCTGAAACTGCGAGAAAACATCCTAAAATTCATGAGATCGAAGTAAAAGATAAGGACGATTACAAGAGACTTATTGAGCTTACTCAAGATGATGATGAAGTAATTCCGCTTTTTATTAAAGACTCGAATGGCGAATTAGATATTATAGCTGCTAATCATCAGGAAATAGATAAAATATCAAACGGAAACATGCTGGT
>JABSPN010000391.1 GCA_013214425.1 Flavobacteriaceae bacterium
CACCTAAAAGTAAAAAGATGATGTTTACAAAAATTAAAACACTGCTGAAACTCACCATATTTTTTTGGGCATCTTTAAGCGTTTTACAAGTCAGGTTTTTCTGCATCATATCCTGATCTAGACCCGTCATACAGATGGCGATAAACATTCCGCCAATAAATGATTTGACAGCGTGATTCCTAGCTAAAAAATCATCTGTGAACCAGATTTTGCTGAATTGACTTAGTTCGTTAGAAGATAAAAATTCGCTTAGACTCCAATCCATTTTTCCTAAGATTAAAAAGATGGCTACCACAACAGCGATAATCATAAATAATGTTTGAAGTGTATCGGTCCATACAATAGTTTTGATTCCTCCTCTAAATGTATACATCCAAATCATTGCAATAGCAATGGTTACTGTAACAGCAAAATGAACATTATAAGCATCAAAAACATAACGTTGTAATACAATAGCGACTAAGAACAATCTAAAACTAGCTCCTAATACACGTGAAATAAAAAAGAAAAAAGCCCCTGTTTTATAACTCACTACTCCAAATCGTTCTTCTAAATACTGATAAATGGAAGTCACATTAAGTTTGTAGTAAACAGGCATCAAGACATAAGCGATGACCAGATATCCGAAGAAATAACCCACAACTACCTGCATGTAACCAAACTGTTGACTTTCAACCCAGCCAGGAACCGAGATGAATGTCACTCCAGACAAGGAAGCCCCAATCATTCCGAAGGCGACTAAATACCAGGGTGAACTTTTACCTGCTTTAAAAAAAGTATCGTTACTATCATTTTTTCCAGTGAAGTAAGAAATCAGAATTAACACAAAAAAATAAGAAACAATTAATAGAATTATGTAAAGCGGTTTCATGCAGATTTTTTTCTACACGCAAAATACAAAAAAATCGTAATTTCGCTTCTATGGAATTTTCATCAAAGTTACTTGAAAATGCAGTCTACGAAATCTCCCAACTTCCAGGTATAGGGAAAAGGACAGCACTTCGATTGGTATTGCATTTATTGCGTCAGGATATTGATCAAACTACACGTTTGTCTTCAGCCTTGGTTAATCTGAGGACTGAGATTAATTTTTGTAAATCATGTCATAATATTTCTGATGTTGAACTTTGTGAAATTTGTGCTAACCCTTTACGAGATAAAGAAGTGATTTGTGTTGTGGAAGACATTCGTGATGTTATGGCTATAGAAAGTACAGGCCAGTTTAGAGGTTTATACCATGTATTAGGAGGGAAAATATCGCCTATAGACGGTGTAGGTCCTTCAGATTTGTTTATAAGTTCTTTAGTGGATAAGGTGAAAGCAGGAAAGGTAAAAGAAATTATTTTTGCCTTGAGCTCAACCATGGAAGGTGACACGACAAACTTCTACATTTACAAACAGATAGAACCTTATGAGGTTGTGACTTCAACTATTGCCAGAGGAATAGCTGTTGGTGATGAATTAGAATATGCAGATCAAATCACTTTAGGGAGAAGTATTCTACACCGTATTCCTTTTGAGAACAGTCTAAAAAGTTAAAGTAACCATACCTACTGTTAAAATTGTTATAAACTGTAAGGTTTAACTTTTTTTAGACAATAAATGGTATGTTTTTTGAGTTCTTGATAGTAACTAAAAAATCGTACAAAATGAAAAAGTTATTATTGTCAAAATCGGCTCCTTTAATTTTATCAGGATTGGTACTGTTATATGTCTTATCACTTATTTATACTTTTTCAATGATGAGTAAAGTATCTTTTGATACTTTTAATAAAAACTTTGCAGAAGCTATTGTTCCTCCTTCAATTAGTTCAGGAGCTTTACGATATTCAGAAGAAAAAGAGTTATTGAAAACTGAAAAACTGGAACTCTACAAGGCCTATACCTCAGAAATGAAAAAGAATAAGTAAGCCATCCCATTTATTATTACATTTGTTGCATTAAAAAATAATCAATGCAACTATCAGTAGTTATTTTAAACTATAATGTTCGATATTTTCTCGAGCTTTGTATAAAAAGTGTACAGGCAGCTATACAAGATATCAATGCAGAAATTATTGTAGTCGATAATAACTCTGCCGATGATAGTTGTAAGATGGTTACTCAAGTTTTTCCAGACATAACCTTAATAACAAATAAAGAAAATGTTGGTTTTTCTAAAGCCAATAATCAAGCAGTTATTCTGGCTGAAGGAGAGTATGTTTGTATCCTGAATCCAGATACAGTTGTAGCTGAAGATACGTTTCAGAAACTATTGGATTGGTCAACTACTCAAGAACAATTAGGGATTGTTGGCTGTAGATTAATAGATGGTTCTGGGGCTTTTTTACCAGAAAGTAAACGGAATATTCCTACACCTGCTATTTCATTAAAGAAAATGCTGGGGAATTCATCAGAGTATTATGCTCAGGTGGCTGAAGATGCCATAGCTGAAGTCCCAGTTTTGGTAGGTGCTTTTATGTTTTTAAAGCGTGAGGTATACAATCAAGTTAAGGGATTCGACGAAGATTATTTCATGTACGGAGAAGATATAGATATTTCCTATAAAGTATCAAAAGCTGGTTATAAGAACTATTACTTCGGAAAGACTACAGTGATCCATTTTAAGGGCGAAAGTACCTTGAAGGATAAAACATATGCCAAACGATTTTATGAAGCGATGCATATTTTTTACCGAAAACATTTTGAGAAGAATATCATATTTGATTGTTTAGTGGCAATTGGAATTCATGTGATTCCATTTCTCAAAAAAATAAGTTCTTCAAAATCAAAACCAACAAATAAGGTGAAGAAAGTATTGGATAATCATCAGCTTTCATATAAAGAAATTATTGAAGAGGTAGAGAAGCAAACGCACCGATACCGAATACTTCCAGCAAATTCTAATTTTGTCACAGGAAGTGATAGTTCTGAAAGTAGGGGTGAGGTAGAGCTCCTGAAATAGAATTTGTTGAGGAAATCACAAAAAATCGCTCAAAATTCATTAATTTCGCGAACTCAAAAGAGCAATTCAGTTATTATTTTAAGAATATGGCAAAGTTTGAAGTGAAGCTTCCTAAAATGGGAGAGAGTGTTGCAGAAGCGACGATTACATCATGGTTGAAAGAAGTAGGTGATCCCATAGAAATGGATGAGCCTATATTGGAAATTGCAAC
>JABSPN010000392.1 GCA_013214425.1 Flavobacteriaceae bacterium
TCATTTGCCTGATCTGTTTTGGCTTTAGTCCCAAAACCAACACCTGTTCCAAAATCTAGAAGCTTTCTGGCTCCAATGTTAGAAGTCATGATGATAATCGTATTTCTGAAATCGATCTTACGACCTAAAGAATCAGTAATATATAAATAATCTAAAACCTGAATCATCATGTTGAATACATCAGGATGTGCTTTTTCAATTTCATCTAATAGTACAACCGAATAAGGCTTTCTTCTTACTTTTTCAGTTAGTTGTCCACCTTCTTCATAACCAACATAACCGGGAGGAGCTCCAATTAATCTTGAAACAGCAAATTTTTCCATGTATTCACTCATATCAATTCTGATAAGAGAATCTTCAGAATCAAATAATTCACGAGATAACACTTTAGCTAATTGTGTTTTACCAACACCAGTAGATCCTAGGAAAATAAATGAACCGATTGGTTTATTTGGATCTTTTAATCCAGCTCTATTACGTTGAATAGCTTTTGCAACTTTCTTTACAGCCTCACCCTGACCAATCACTCTACCAGAAATTAATTGAGGAAGTTCAGCTAGTTTGTTGCTTTCCGTTTGTGCAATTCTGTTTACAGGAATTCCTGTCATCATTGAAACAACATCAGCAACATTTTCTTTAGTAACTGTTTCTTTATGAAGTTTAGAGTCTTCTTCCCATTTTTCCTGAGCAGTAGCTAATTCTTTTTCAATTTTTTTCTCGTCATCTCTTAAGCGAGCTGCCTCTTCATATTTCTGTTTCTTAACGACTTTAGACTTTTCTTCTCGAACACCTTCTAGTTGTTTTTCAAGTTCTAAAATTTGTTTAGGCACATCAATGTTTGTGATGTGTATACGAGATCCAGCTTCGTCAAGAGCATCAATAGCCTTGTCGGGAAGAAAACGCTCTGTCATGTAACGGTTTGTTAACTTAACACAAGCTTCGATAGCTTCATCAGTATACATTACATTGTGATGATCTTCATATTTACCTTTGATATTATGAAGAATTTCAAGTGTTTCTTCAATAGAAGTTGGTTCAACAATTACTTTTTGGAAACGTCTTTCTAATGCACCGTCTTTTTCTATATACTGACGGTATTCGTCTAAAGTAGTTGCCCCAATTGCTTGTATTTCACCTCTTGCTAGTGCAGGTTTAAACATGTTCGAAGCATCCAATGAACCAGTGGCACCACCAGCTCCGACGATTGTATGAATTTCATCAATAAAAAGGATGATGTCATCATTCTTTTCTAATTCATTCATCACAGCTTTCATACGCTCTTCAAATTGTCCTCTATATTTTGTTCCAGCAACTAGACTTGCTAAATCAAGAGTAACTACACGCTTACCAAAAAGAATTCTGGAAACTTTTCGTTTAACAATTCTTAATGCTAAACCTTCGGCGATTGCAGATTTTCCAACTCCTGGCTCACCAATTAATAAAGGATTATTCTTTTTTCTTCTGCTTAATATTTGCGATACACGCTGAATTTCTTTTTCTCTACCAACAACAGGATCTAATTTTCCTTCTTCAGCAAGAGCAGTTAAATCTCTTCCGAAGTTGTCTAAAACAGGGGTCTTAGATTTTTTATTGCTTTTTGAAGAACTGTTGCCACTTGAAGAAAACGGATTTTCCCTACCTTCTTCGTGAGAACCATCATCATCTGAGAAGGATTCAGCTTTTGGTGTATTAATATCTTCTATGTGCTCTTCTTCGTTTATCATAAGTTTAAATTGTTCTTTAACATTATCATAATCAACCTTTAGCTTGTTCAGTAATTTGGTGGTTGGGTCATTTTCATTTCGTAAAACACATAATAATAAATGCGCAGTACTAATGGAATTACTTTGAAATAATTTTGCTTCAAGGAAGGTTGTTTTCAAAGCTCTTTCTGCCTGGCGTGTTAAATGAAGGTTTTTCTTTTCATTGGTAGTTTCTGAAACATTCGGATTGGCAGGGCTTAAAACTTCTACTTTTCTTCTTAGATGATTTAAATCTATATCTAGGAATTCTAAAATTCGTATCGCTTTCCCACTACCATCTCGTAAAAGACCCAGCACCAAATGCTCTGTACCAATAAAGTCATGTCCTAATCTTAGGGCTTCTTCTTTACTGTAGGCAATCACATCTTTAACTCTAGGTGAAAAATTATCATCCATAAAACTACTCCTTTCTTTTTATAAACGTAAGGACTTTTCGGTTAGTATTCCAATAATCAAGCCAAATTACATTCTTAGGTAGCTAAGTGACAAAATTACATTCATTTTTCAAAAAAAACTCACTATAATTTATCAACTATTTAACGTTTCCTAATTGTTAATAAAATCGTTTAAAAAGACTCATTTTTATCCTTTTTAAGGACTAAGAAATGGTTATATTAGCTTGATTTTAGAAAATTAAATAAACTAGAAATTTATGGCAGAAGGAGAGAAATTAATTCCTATTAATATTGAAGATGAAATGAAGTCAGCTTACATTGATTATTCAATGTCAGTTATAGTTTCAAGAGCATTACCAGACGTAAGAGATGGTTTAAAGCCTGTTCATAGAAGAGTGTTGTATGGAATGCATGAATTAGGAGTTTTATCAAATAGAGCACATAAAAAATCGGCCAGGATAGTAGGGGAAGTTTTAGGTAAGTATCACCCTCATGGAGATACGTCAGTATATGACACTATGGTTCGTATGGCTCAGGAATGGAGTTTGCGATATATGTTAGTAGACGGACAAGGAAACTTTGGTTCTGTCGATGGAGATAGCCCTGCAGCAATGCGTTATACGGAGGTTAGAATGAGAAAGATTTCCGAAGAAATGCTTGCTGATATTGATAAAGATACAGTAGATCATAAACTTAACTTTGATGATTCTTTGCAAGAGCCAACAGTGCTTCCCACAAGAATCCCAAGTTTATTAGTTAATGGTGCTTCTGGTATTGCAGTTGGTATGGCTACCAATATGCCTCCTCATAACTTAACAGAAGTTGTAGATGGTACCATTGCTTATATTGACAATAATGACATTGAGGTCGATCAACTAATGGAATACATTAAGGCTCCTGATTTTCCTACCGGAGGAACGATCTATGGTTATGATGGTGTAAAAGATGCATTTCATACTGGACGCGGACGTATAGTAATGCGTGCTAAGGCTATT
>JABSPN010000393.1 GCA_013214425.1 Flavobacteriaceae bacterium
CCTTCCATCTATTTACTTCGGTTCTAAAAATAGTACAAGAAGACTTGTATTTTATGATGCATTAGTACATGATTATGATGCAGATCGCTTTGAGTATCGGCTTAAAGAGAAAGAAGCTACGGAGTATTTTAATTACTTCACTGATAGTTCTTGTATCATTTGGGATGATGATCAAGATTTTGAAAAGCTTCTAGGGTCAATGCTTGCAGGTACAATAGTCGGTGCTATAGATTTTATAAATAAGAAATCTAGGAATCTAGATAGATGTCCACGTTTAAGATTCTGGAAAAAGCTTTGTGATACCCTTGGCACTTCATTCATTTTCTCAGTAATTCGTGAAGATACTACGATTCAAAAAAAGGTTAAATGGATCTTAAAGTCATGGAGGAATACACTTCAAGGCTTTAGGGCTGGTTTTTGTGATCAACAGTTTTTTCAGTTTTTTAATCTACTTTCAGATCCTGATCTTTCTGAACCTAAAGTATTAGCTTTAGTAGAATTAATATTAAATGAAAAGGAAGATTTGAATGGTATTCTTTCTCAAGTAAGACAATTGTAAATAAATGTAAATCCTTGATACTATCTATTAACTTTTAAGGAATAATATTAATATAGATAAGGCTTACAAAAGATTAGACAATACTATGAGATTACCTCCATCAATCCACAGAGATGCAGTGGTTGTTAACACCATTGAAGGAACAATTATAGAGAACAGTTTTACTTATTATAAAGTTAATTATTTCAGGACTGATAACAATAGTTTTATTCCGTTAAAATCTCCTAGAACGATACAAGAGGGGAGTGTAGGATTTACTTCTTTTAGTGCTAGTAGAGATCCAATTATAAATTTTTATGAGTTACCTGGAAAATATGACCTTACTATTGAGAATGGCAAGGTAGTGGATGCAGTTTTCAAAAAGTCTGTAAAGTTTGAAGAAAAGCCAGGTTGTTTACTTTTAATGGGTTACAATTATTGGAAGAAAACAGCTAAACAGATTGAAGCATCTGTAAAAGCAGGTTATTCGGACAAACCATTTTTTTTTACTCCTTACTTTATTAGTTTTAGGGAAGAAACCGATAGCGGTTTATTACTAAATACTAACTGTAAAGAATTAATGCTTCCTAGTATTACTGGTTTGCAGATACCAGAGGTACCAGGTTACTATCGTCCGATTCTAGATGAGATCAGAGGAAAGAAAGGAAAATTAAAGACCGTAATAATAGGATTTGATTATGACTCGCCATATAAAGCTCCCACAGAAAGTATTGCTGCCAAGCAAACGGCAACAGCGACTGTTTAATTTAGTATCGTTATTTTTTCTTTTAATTCTGCTATCTTCTTGTACCCACGATATTTCTGACTGTACGGGGTATCAATTGGAATTAGATAAGATTCATACTCTATTGACAGCTATTAAGAATGAAAGACAACTGTACTTAATTTATCCATTAGCTTGGTGTGTAGTTCTAGTTAGAAAAATTAGTTTTTTATAATTATTAACTATGACTTGTCTTCAACAGCACTATGATGTGCTTTATTTGCTTCTTCAATTGTTATTTATTCATGGATCATTATGCTTTCTTACGGGAATATTCTACCGGTTATAGGGACTTCTCAACTACCTCCAGAAATGGATGATGGCCGTCAATTTGCTAGGGACATTTGGAATGATGTTTTTCCAGAAATCACCGCGTTCAGTTTGGCTTTAATTGGGATTCTTGGATTTGGATTAATTATCAAATCTCTGAGAGGTAATTAATGAATTCTAATAATTCTAATCAAGTAATTATTGTTTCTTCTGAACCAGATTTGAGTTCTATAGCCACTGATGTGATTGATACTACTCAAGCTGCACTTAATTGGGGAATGGATGCCGCACTAGCGTTCACGGCCTTTGGTCTTTTTGCTGCTGTTATAGCTTTCGCGATTCGGATGTCTTCTAGATAATTTCAGTGCTGTCCTATCGGCCATACGGGGAACTAACTAATTAATTGAGGATTTACTGATGAAAACACGCGTAAAACAAATTTTATTAGGCAGTTCTTTAGCTGCTACGGTTTTTCTAGCTCCTTCTCCTGCATCTGCTCAAACTGCTGATCCTTTAGCGGCTGTGCAGGCTTCTGTTACTACAATCGGTACCATTCTTACGGCTGCTTCTGGCATAGCGGTGACTGCTTTGGGTGTTCGTCTGGGTATCAAGTATGTTAATCGTGTTTCAACAAAAGCTTAAGTTAACTTTAGTAAATTAGGATATTTATGATATGAATAGGCAAATTTTAAAGAAAATTTATCTTGGATTAGTATCATTAATCTTAGCTATTGCTTTGATAATTTATGATATTAATCCTGCCTATTCGTTATCTACGATTGATAAGTGTATGGCTACGCCTGGTTGTCGTGAGCAACTATTGGGAACTTCGGTTACTTCTGCTGTAGCCGGGGGTACTTACGGCACTGTCATTGGTACGGCTATTGGTGATTTAGTTGTCGACGGTACAAAAGAGTCTACTGTAGATGCTGCCCAAAGGGATGCGATTCAGAATTTTTGTTCTACTAATTCTCAGGATATGGCTTGTTTTGTGTTTTTTGCTGATGATATTCCTGTTTTGGATCACTTTGCTTCGGATTGTAGTCCTTCGTTGTCTCTTAGTATGACGGTTCATGCTCCTTTCGATTCTCAGGTTAACTGGGCTACTGGTAGGGGTCCTCAAGATTCTATAAATTGTCAGGGGGTTTATAAAGATCATACTATTCAAAGTAGTCTTGGCGGATGGGAGTATCTTAAATTTGTTAGAAGTGATACAGGAGCTTCTGTTACTGCCGCACCAGGACTTTATGCGGAGCAGTCTTATCCTCTTAGTAGGAAGTCTATAAGTACTGCTGAGTCTCAGGAGTATGCAGAAAATAATGGTTATTTCACTGCTCCTTTTTTTCAGGATTGGTTAACTAATCCTGGTACTTTATTTGAGCCATCTTCATCTCCTCCACAACAATGGATTAGTGAGTATGATAGTGGGAATCCTATAGTAGTTGGTACTGATCCTGGAACAGGGGGACAGACAGGGGGACAGACAGGAGGAGATCCAGGGGGAAATACAGAAGCAGATCCCGAGCCAGATACAGATTCAGATCCCGAACCAGATACAG
>JABSPN010000394.1 GCA_013214425.1 Flavobacteriaceae bacterium
TTATAGGTGGCTTTTCTAACTGATTTGTTATAGGAACTTAATAGTTTTTTCATGTCTTGTGATTTAGTAAGTTTCATTTATTATAAGGAGAGATTTTAAATTTAGAGTAATATCTTGAATTGGGGGTAAGTTCACAGATTTTACATTTCTTTAAAAAATACCAAAAATGTAAAATTACCCCCATTTGTTGTATGCCGAAGTTATTACCCTATCTTCCGTATGAAAAACAAACATCAAATGGATTTATTGGTTCATTTTTTAATACATTTTGTATAGGTGGTTTTGGTCTATGTTCCTTTTTTATTGTTCTTCCCGTAGGTAAGGTTTGTGTTTTAGGTTTAACATTTTTAACTCTATTTCTTTTTTCCTTATATTCTTCATAACGATCCATGAGGTGAAAGAATTGTTCGTATGACGGTTGTGGTGGTGTTTGTGGTGGTGGAATAGCCATAGGTGGTGTTGGTGGTTTAATACTTGTTTTAGGACGGGAAACTTTCCTATTTTTATCAACATTAGCAGAGGCTTTTTTAACATGTTCTTTTTTTAATCTTTCTTTTTCTAATTTTTTGGCTTCTCTTTTTTGTCTACTTAATTCTCTAATTCTTGCTAAATGTGCTAATTGTTTTTCTGTTGGTGGACGTTTGGCTCTTTTCTTTTTATCTTTTCCTCTTTTTCCTCTACCTTTCTTTTCATTTATTACCATTTCAACTTTCTTTTCTTCATCTTCATCATTTGTTATACTTTCACTCCAATCACTAGTATCTGTATTTTCTTCGATCTCATCTTTACTTTCTAATTTAACTTTTTTATTAACAAATACTTCATTATGTTTAAAATTAGGTTTTCTAGGACTAGGGACACCTTCGGGGACTATTTCCTCAACTGGTTTGATTTCGGGCAACGCTGGGATTTGATTATCTTCATGATACGCTTTTCTCATTTATTATAAGATTAGATAATTTTTTATAGGTTTTTTATACAACTTATAAAAAATTAATTTCTACTAAAAGTCTATTTTATTTAATACATGCTTAAATGTCTATTCTCTCGGGGTAGGAATGTTCCAACATTTAATTCATGTCCTTTTGGGGGACAATAAGAACTACTACTTCTAAATTTCACCCATAAATTAAAATTCGGATCTAGAATGTCCGCTTCCTTATTTGTTTCATCTTTAATGATAATCTGTAATTTATATAAAGTTATAGGAAATTCATTATTTAACTGAACCCAATTATCGGGACAATCAGCAGAAAATCCATATTGAACCACTTGACCGTTTATACGTGCTACTCCTAAAACTTGGGCTGATGCTCCATTTCCACCTCCTACATATCCTTTAATATTTAAATCGGGTGATGTAATAATTAATGGGTGTATCATGTTTTGTAATTCTATTGCGGATACAATTGCCTCATCACTTACAAATCCAACAGTATACGCTGTGGCTGATGGACCGGTTTGTGAACCTTTAAATCCAAAATAATCTCTTGTATTACATTTATTCATTAAAGCAGATAATCCACTTCTACTATGAATATCAGTTTGGAGAGAATTATTATTACCTAATGGTTTCCAACCGAGCGTAGTTGGTTCATTCGGATCTACTGGATTACCAGCCGATGTTCCCGTGTGTAAACATGAAACTTTATAAAGATTAAGACTAGTAGCACTTAAATATTCCTCTTTAAATAAAATACCCATATGGTGTTTATTAGAAAAACGATAAAAATCATAATTTCCATCTATTCCACCAACTTCCATAGTTCCCAATAATACATAACCAGCACCAACATCAGCCAAAAACTGATATACTGGATAATTATTAGCACCATCATATCTAGGACATATACATAATTTTTTTGCCCCCGCTGCTCCTAAATTAGTAGCAGTCCATTCTATTTTTCTATTCGCCGGTCCTTTGGGATTTTCATAATCATTACTAACTTGTGATTTAATAATACCAACACGACCATCTAGACCAACGGTTAAACCAACCATTACAAATGGAGTAGTTTCTAGTTCACCATCATCAGCGAAAGCCCAATCTTTATTAGTATCAGTTGTTTCATTTACAAAATTTAAATCCGCATTTCTACCCTCTCCATATTCATCACCTTCCCATGTATTTCCTATCGATCTTCGGCATCTAGTAGCCCAATCATCGGGAATAATTCCAATACTAACCTGGTATTTTTCATAATTAGTATCCGTAGTAGTAAACTCTACTTTATAACCACTAGAAGCCCCAGCAGTAGAACCTAATGCTTGTGTGGTATTACCAATAAATCCAGTTTCTAGATCGATAAAGGCTGCCCTTTTTACTTCGGGATTTCCACCACCAGCAGCAACATAAGGAACAATATCAGTATCAGCACCGTTTACTGTTGCTCCTCCATTATGACCGTCATAACAAATCCAACTTCCACTAGATCCAGCCCCAGCCCTAACTAGACCACATTTAATAGTAAATTTCTGTTGTGCTGCGTCCCATGCGACAGTCCACGCATTTTTATAACTATCTACATATTCACATATATTTAGGTCTTGTTCTAGTTCAGCAGCCAAATCATCGGGTGTATATACACCTCCTTCTAGTCTTACTAGAAAAGGATTATAATAGCATTCTTTATCATTAGTTCCATCAGCAGTTTTACCATGATATACGCATAAATTATCATTAACTCCTTCGGTAATTACCATTTCTTCAATATCGGTGGTGTCCTGTTCGGTATTTCGTGTTTTTCCACTATAACCCATTAACGACACTTCGGCATTACGTCCTAAAATAATTCCTTCGGGGAATTGGTTAGTGAAATTCGTCGGGCTTTGATCTTTACTTGATAAGCAGATTATAGACATTTATAATATAATTAGATAATTTTTTTTTCTAATATTAATGTAAATGAGTAAAGTTTCAAACCCCCAATCCATTCCTTCAACTCTCCAAAATCCTTCATTCGCTTATATGTTAAATCCTAAAAGTGGTGAAAAAGAAAAGGAGAAAAAAAAGTATAGTCATACATTAGACGGTTGTCTAATACGTGCTGAAAAGAACGCAAAAGAAAAGAAGAAAAAAAAGTTTAAACATAAAGACGTTTTTGGTTAAATTTTAAATTAAATAATTAATCTAATTTAAAATTAT
>JABSPN010000395.1 GCA_013214425.1 Flavobacteriaceae bacterium
ATCATTAATTCTTCTGTGGTAACCACTGAAGCTTTTTCTTTAAAAGTAGCCACTTGTTTTACACCAAATATGGTTAACACCATGATCGATACGATCCATAGCCCAAGTAAACTGAACTTTGCATAGTTACTCATCGATTTAAAGTTCTTCACTAAGATTCTAAACCCTAGATAAATCAGTAAGAAGAATGGGATTCCTATAGCCAGGAAACCAAATAATGAAGCTAACCAAATTGGTATTCCAGAATCATTACCGAAATAATTAAATATAGACTCATCTCCGAAAGGGAAGTTGAATATATCGATTGACCCTAAACTCACGAAACCGATTAGCAACCCAATTAATGAACAAATACCTGTTATAATTAGAATAACTCCAATGAATTTACCGAATATTTTGAGCAAGGTCATGAAAACGTTTCCCAAACCTTCGAAGAATGATGAAATTCCATTTTTGGCTTTTTTTCCATGTTTCTCATAGTCTACATTTTTTACAGTCTCGGTTACATCGTCAATTCCTTCTTTAATTTTTTTTTCGATGTTTGAGATGTTAATGGGCTCTCCTTTCATTTGAAGTTTTTCTGCTGTTGTTTTGGCTTCAGGAACAAAAATCCACAATGATATATAGATTAATATTGGTGTTCCCACTCCAAAGAATACTAATAATACTAAGGCTAAACGAATCCATAAGGCGTCAATTCCTGTATAGTGAGCAAAACCAGATGCTACACCTCCAACATATTTGTTGTCTGGATCTCTGAATAACTTTTTAGAACTAGAAGTACTAGATGACTTAGAAGATGACTTTCTTTTTGGTTCGTCTTCAAAAATATCTTCGTCTACCATATAATCTTCTGGTTGTCCCATGATCTTAATGACTTCATCTACTGTAGTCATTCCAATAACTTGTTTATCACTCTGCATTTTCTCAGAGAATAACTCTGCGATACGAGCTTCTATGTCAGCTATTATTTCGTCTTCTCCAGCAGAACCAGCAAATGAACGTTTAATTGCTCTTAAATAGTTCTGCAATTTTTGATAGGCATCTTCATCTATGTGGTAAAAGAAACCTGCTAAATTGATATTTACTGTTTTATTCATTATTAGTATTTTTAGTACTTGTTACTACTGTTACTGCGTTTTGAAGTTCGTCCCAAGTGATAGTTAATTCATTTAAAAATCGTTGACCTAATTCTGTTAAGCCATAATATTTTCTTGGCGGTCCAGATGTTGATTCCTCCCAACGATAGTTGAGTAATCCGGCATTTTTTAATCTTGTAAGTAGTGGGTAAATCGTTCCTTCTACTACAAGCAATTTTGCGTCTTTTAATGACTCTAGAATCTCTGCAACATAAGCGTCATTATCTTTTAAGATAGACAAAATGCAATATTCCAGAACACCTTTACGCATTTGAGCTTTTGTATTTTCAATCTTCATAAGCTTGTGTTTTTGAACTGTTCATTTTTTTGATTTTTGATGATGATGTTATTTGATGAATTTAATTTTTAAAGGATAATTATAAACCTCTCCTTCACTTGCTTTGATGGCTGCCATGATTACTGCATAGATACTCAAGGCAAACAATGAAACAAATAACACTCCGAATATCATTAGGAAGATGATATTGTTTTTAAAGTTTAGAAGGTCGTAGGCTTCTACATGTCCGTGTATCGCTTCAAAATTTTCAACACTAAATCCGAAGTGAAGTGCTAAAGGAATACAGAATAGTGCTAATACTACTGTATACAACAACACACTAATGTTAAAATTCAAAGCCTCTTTTCCATTTTGATCGATAAATTCAGATTTTTCTCTGGTAGTGACCCAAACAATTAAGGGGCCTATAATAGTCCCAAACGGAATAAAGAGCTTAGAAAATGCACTAATGTGCAATAAAGAAGCAATGTTTTTGTGGTTTTTTGTGATCATTTTTGATTGATGATTGTGTACTAAATTGTACGATTACTGTTTCGTTTTTTATTTGATGATTTTAAAATAAAAAGAGGTATACCTACATCTTTCTTATGCAAATATATATCCAAAAACAGGTATTATGCAATACAAAGTACTAAAAATTAACAAAAAATTAACATTTATAAAAACAATCATAAATTTAATAAAACACTGAATTTCAGTATTATATTGGTTATTTTTGTGATTTTTTTTTAAAAGCGACAGCAACAAATAACCATATTCTTTGTCGAGTAGATAGTATCAATTAAAACAAAAATTAGGGAAGATTTTATGGGGATTACACCAATTTTATTACAGAATAGGTACAAGACATCCCCAGACTTTTGATCGAATTAGCACTGTTTATTTATTGTAGAATAGGTAAGGGGAATCGATATTTTTTATCGAAAGGTATTATGGCTTACTTAGGTACTTTCTTTTCTATTATTGCTGATTAGTTCCTTGTTATTTACCAAAGTCACTGCAATTAAACCAATAATCACTGGACTAGAGATGCTTCATAATCAACCAGCTCCAGTATTTAGCTTTCAATTATTGGGTAACCTGGTTTGCTCCTTGTATTAAGGAAATACGGGGACGGAATAAACTTCAGGAGAACTATAAAGATCAAGGTTTGGTTGTCTTAGACTTAGCTGATGAAGACTAAGAACGTTTGTTACAGTTTGAACAAAAAAGATCTTTATTGTGGTAGCGACATACTTTATAGAGTTTGATTGGGCTGATATCCAAATAGAAAGACCGATGGTCTTTTTATTGGATAAAAATGGAGTCATCGTCGATTACTTTACTGGTGGCTATAATTATGAGTTTTTTGAAGCGAAAGTGAAACTGTATTTAAACTCATTATTAAGACATTTCATTTCATACTGGTTAATACTATTTTGTAATCTGTTTTGCTTTAGACTGTTTATTTTTCGGTAAGTCTGTCATCAATATTATTGATTCTCATGCTAGGATTGATTTGACTACTTTTTGTCTTCTGTATTGAGGAATAACACCTGTGTCTGAATCATAAGCGATTAATTTTCCCTTTCTTGAATTGATTGCGTGAATAATTAAGCCTACTAGTTATCCTCTGTCAAACATACTAAATGATAAACTATAATCGATATTAGCCATTTCCCACTAATTCTAGAATGAGACACATCTG
>JABSPN010000396.1 GCA_013214425.1 Flavobacteriaceae bacterium
GGGTTAATAAAATTCTAATTCCCACCCAATCATAAAGCATAGAAAGTACTCGTTTGTGAACTAAGTAAATACCAAATTATAAAGACTGATAAAACTAATTTATTTACTCTTCTTCTGTATTTTTTTGATAACAAGAAGACGGAAAGAGCAGAATACATTGGATTAAAGTATAAATATCCATATAATCAAGCAAACGTATTGTGTTTAGAGGATAAACAAGCTGTAATTGTAGTCACTAGTTCAAATTAAAGTATTGGCAAATACGACTGTTCGAATGTGAAGTGATATAAGTAATACCATAACACACAATACCTAGATATCCTCTAAACTACATCAATTCAATTTTAAGTAAATAAGGATGTAGAGTTTGATTTTGATGTAGCAATGTACACCTCCAAATCAAAATAAAAAATGAAGCTCTATTTTCAAAGCATCTCTGCTCCACTTTCTAAGTATAAGAACAAATAAATACAGTTCTAATCATGTATACAAATCACAAATAAAATTTACTTCCATTATAAAGCTTACACAAAATCATATTAGAGGAATCTAAAAAAGAGCGTAAATAGTCTGAAAATAAGATATTAAAATATACTATGTATCCCAGACTCAAAAAAATAAAAGGAGATAATATTCGAAATAATCATTTTAAGAAAAATCGGATAAGCTATAATCTTTGCTGAGAGATAATACCCCAAATGACACTGCCGCATTAAATTGAAATTTAACTAAAAATCGAGTAAAAATTCAAAACTAAAAAACATTAAATAATTGATTTATTGCGTTATAGCTTTTATGGTTTTCTCAAAAAAAATCAAAATTTGATGATAAAACAATTAATGCGACATTACCCACACTTTCTTACGGTAAGCTATGCTAAATTTAACTGGGTGGATTGGCTCAGTTAAAACCGAAATTAGTGGTATACTTTATCCGAATTTTCCACTTTGGCACAGAATATTTTAAAATAAGAAAAACTTAATTACCGTTGGGACATTTAATTAATTGTCAACGTTTTAATTTCTAGGCTTGTAATTGTTGAATATGTTGATACAGCCGGAATGTTATTATTCATGATAGCATCAGCTGTTGCTAGTTCTACCACAAGATTAAGTGATAATCCTGGGGCTAAATTTTCAGCTTTAATCGTATAGCTTTTGTCTTTGTAACTCAAGCAGGCCTTAGTATCAAAGGGCATTCCACTGTGATCCACATTACTACCATCTTTGTTTTTCGTCATGACAAACACCAAATCATCAATAATGCTATTCGATTGCGACATACCATGAGTGTAATCATCCCATGTAACGACTAAGTCTTTGTTGGGATCGATTTGATGTGGATGCACCGATTCTCCAGATTGGGTTAAGTATATTTTTTTTCCTTCAGGCATGTCTTCAATATTCGAGCGTTTTCTCAATGTTTGTTCTTGTTTGATAACACCCTTAGGTGTAGAGTATTCAAAAACATAAGTGCCTTCATCATGATTTTGATGCAATTCCTCGGTTGTTAAATAACGTCCGCCGTAGGCAAGATAAGCATTTCTTTTTTTCTCAAAAGCATAGACTTGCGAAGGGTCTTCCTTATTGGTGAGTGTAGCATTTTCAATTTCAGTGTCGTTTTTGGGCATTATTTCAGCAACAAAAATATAATCTTGAAGGCTTAAATTCGATTCGGAATCTTGATTATAAATTGCCATTTTACCCAATACGATAAACATGATATCGTTGTTTTGAGCTGATGCATTACCTACATTTAATATTGAGTAGATAAATAGGAATATAATTGATATTTGTGGTGTTAACATATTAATTTGGTTAGGTTTGAAAACTAATTTTATGATTCATCCATTTGTGTATTCGATAGGAACATTACAACAGATTGTTTTTTTTGACAGGCAAATATATAAAAACAAAACAATATGTTACATATGTTTCAGGGTTGTTTTAATCTATTATGCGTTCAAATTTATAGAGGTGTTATGAAATAAAAAGAAAGTATTGTTCAGTGTTTTACAAAGTAGATAAGTTCATCTAGTCGTAAATGCGATCGAAATAAAATCTGAATAAAATTTATCAAAAAGCAGGTAGTCTGGAAGTTAATGAGTTAACGACTAAACAATCATTGAACGAAATTAATACCATAAAAATGTTCAGTTTTTAGAAAAATTGGTGCAGACAGCAAAAGTAAATCTCAATTCACAAAGTATTAAAATGAAATTTATGATATATTAAAAATATAGTTTAACCATATATAATTACGGTTTATCGATAAATTAAGGTCAATTGCCCGTAATTTGCTTATTTTCATTATATAAAATTATTATTTAAATATGATGAAATACACATTCACACTGTACTTTTGCCTTACTTTTTTGTCTGTATACAGCCAAGTAGGTATCGGAACATTAACTCCAGATGATGATTTAGATGTTATTGGAGACACTCAGGTTTCTGGTTTTTTAAGAGTTGGTAATCCTGCAATACCACAAGCTGTTTCCAATACTGGAATTCAATTATTTACCATGGGTGGTGCGGCCTATTATAACGGTTTTACACAAAATGGTTGTGGCACAATATGGTCTGGTACACAGACAGGTACAACTACGACCGATGAGGCAATTATGCAATACGACAACGTGGGAAACAGAGGACATCAAAACCTGGTTAGTCCACATATCTGGATTCCATCTATTGCCAATTCAATTATTGTTGAGATTTCACATTTCTGCACTTTAGAAGCTGGTTTTGATGGAGTTTATTTGGAATACAGTACTGACAATGGAGGAGTATGGAACGCAATTCCTGCAGGTAATTTTTTTATCGGTGGCTACAATGGCGTAACAGATGGCTCCAACACAACATGCAATGGCAATATTAATGCGAACGCTTGGACAGGCAATCAAAATAATATGGTGACCGCCTTATTTCTTAATTTATCTAATACTTGGGTTCAATTTAGATTTGTAGGAATAGAGGACGGAAGCGTGTGAACTTGGGAATACAATTTATTAAATTTTACAGTTTTTACCAACAACCTGAGCGGTGGACATGGTGGTGCATTTGCCGGTGGAAATATTTATTCAGAAA
>JABSPN010000397.1 GCA_013214425.1 Flavobacteriaceae bacterium
GATGCAATCACTTCTGATAACGAAAATTTATATATCGCAGGCCATTTTTTCTATTCCAATTATTTATGCCAACTTTCGATTGATAAGAATGGAAATGTACTTTGGAAAACCAAGTTTAAGCAAGACGTAGATTATGAATTCTCATTTTTGCCACCAGAACAAATAGTCATTTTTAATAATACAATTTTCATTCTTGCTCATCATTACACAAAATCAAATTCATTTATTTACGCTTCAGGTATTAATGGCAAGAACCGAATTGACAACTCGTTTCATTTCAAAATCAAGAAACTAAAACCATTCGATAATTCCTTATTTGCTTTAGGTCATTTAAATAGCCTTAAAGATAAAATAGGTTTTGGGAAAATTGAAGAAAACTTATCCTTATCAAATGTTTCAGAATTTGAACTACCAAGAAACTATGATTACGAAAAAGCTATACGATTTTGGGCTACCACACCACCAACAAAAGAAGAATTCGATAAAAAATATATTACTTCTTACGACATTAATGATTTTGAATTTTTAAGTGCTGATAATTTATTGATAGTTGGAAATTCCTATGGTAAACCTTTGATTTTAAATTTGGATTTGAGCGACGGAATTAATTGGAGTGTGGACAATTTAGACGATAGATATTTTAAGTTTAACAACAAATACACTAATCATTATTACGTTTTACATTCTATCAAAAAAAGCGAGAATGATTATTTGATTTCAGGAATTAGTGAAGAACAAGATGACCAAGAAGACAGATTCGTGAAGCACATAAACTTATTTGTTCGAAAAATAAAAATGGAAAAATAACTGTGCCTAACAACGTATATAGCTCATAGCTAATTAGTTGCTTAATCAAAGTTAATGCGTATTTGGAAAGTCGCCAAATTTTTAAATTTGACAACTTTCCAATAAAAAAGAAAATAGTAAAATTTAAAAATCTGGCTTGTGCTTAAACCTAAAAATAATCGCTAATTTACACGCTACGAGCCATATACAAGACCGTTAGCCTTCATTATGACAAACAAGATTTTACACTTTTTTGACACTATTTTACATTTGATTGCATACAGTAAAATAGTCAAACACTAAGTTTGGGAAAAAAATAATATGAGACTTAAACATCGACTTTTTCAACTTTATCTGTTAACACTAATAGGTACTCTCGTAACCTCGTGTAATGGACAGACAAACTCTACTTCATCAATAAATAATACTGAAACTTTAGACAAAACAAAGTCTGAAAAAATAGATGAACTTATTAGTATTTACAATTTCAATGAAGGATTTAGTGGCTCTGTATTAGTAGCTCAAGATGGCAATGTGATTTTTAAAAAGGGATATGGGAAAGCCAATAGAGAGTGGAATGTTCCCAATAAACCTGAAACAAAGTTTAGAATAGCATCTGTAACCAAACCATTCACAGCAGTGCTGATTTTACAGTTGGTTGCTGAAAATAAACTTGAGTTGCACAAACCGATTACCAATTATCTTAAGGATTATCCAAAAGAACAAGGGAATAAAATTACTATTCATCATTTATTAACCCATTCTTCAGGATTGGTTAGGGACGTAAACTCAGACAAAAAGCAATTTCACAACCCGAAACAAATAGTAGATTTGTTTGCCAACGAACCACTACGTTTTGAACCAGGTGAGCAATTTGAATATAGTAATTGCGGATATATTCTATTAGGCTATTTAATAGAATCAATAAGCGAAAAAACATATCAAGAAGTTTTAGATGAAAGGATATTCAAACCACTGAATATGCAAAACTCAGGATATCATAGACATAGAAGAATACTTGAAAATAGGTCTTCAGGATATGGGAATAATTTTATCGATTATAGGAACTCAAATTACTTTGACTATTCCAATGCTTATGCATCAGGGGCAATTTATAGCACAGTAGACGATATGTTTTTGTTTGACCAAGCCTTATATTCCGATGTACTATTACCACAAAATCTTTTGGACTTGGCATACAGCAAATACTTTGCAGATGATAAATATGGCGGATATTATGGTTATGGTTGGGAAATTATAGAAAAGTCTATAGGGAATACAGAAAAGAAAATCGAAACCATTAGCCATAGCGGCTCTTTACCCGACTATTGTGCAATTTATACTCGACTACCTTCCACAAAAACTACCATTATTTTATTGGGCAATACAGGTAGAGCTTGGCTTAATGCAATAACCAAAAACGTTATAGCAATACTAAACAACGAATCTTATGATTTACCCAAGAAATCTGCCGTAAAAGTGCTTTTTGAAGCTATAGAAAAAAATGGAATTGAGTATGGAGAAAATAGCTTCCTAAAAATAAAAGACAATAGTGATTATTATGTTGACGAAAACGAAATGAATGTTTTAAGCCATGTTTTGTTGCAAGAAAATAAGGCTAAAATATCGGCAACCGTGCTTGAACTTGCTATTGAACACTTTCCAGATGCTTTTAATCTTTATGATAGCTATGGGGAAGTGCTTTTAAATCTCGGAGAAAAAGAAAAAGCTATTGAAAACTACAAAAAATCTATTGAATTGAACCCTGACAATAAACACGGAATTGAAGTTTTAAGAGATTTAGAACAAAAAAAAGAATAACGAAAGGCTAACATTGTATAAAAATAATAGTGGTTTAATCGCAAAAACTAAAATGAATTTTATAAATCAAACGACAGTAACAAACCGAAAAGTAAGTGCATAAAAGTCCACTACTATTCTTATATGTTACCGTTACCTGCAATTGGGAAAATGAAACGAATAAACTTAATCGGAATAATAATTATGGGACTTTTTAGCTTTTTTGGTTGTAAGTCGGACAAAAAAACTGATTCGAAATCTGAAATAGGCCAAGAAATGCAGGGTTTAATCGACAAATCGTTCGAAGAGTTCAACAATAGAAAAATCTATGAGACTTTAACATCTGAAATTATTGATAACACGGAAGATGATAAGTTGCTACAAACGATATTTGATAACATAGAAACCAACTTTGAAGAAGGAGAACAATACACCAAAGACAAAATCTCAAAACTGACCAAAGGGCAACAAGCAATCTT
>JABSPN010000398.1 GCA_013214425.1 Flavobacteriaceae bacterium
GTAATCTAGGACGTTTAGTTCAAAACCTTTGAGAGCATATTCGTCATAAGCCGTTGTAAAAATGACTTTACTATTAGTCCTCGAAGATTGCAAAAATTCTAATCCAGTAAGTTCATCCATTTGGATATCTAATAAGATAATATCAACCTTTTAATTAGATAGAAATACAAGAGCGTCCAATGCGTTTTCAAAACTACCTAACAACTTTAATGTAGGGGTCTTTTGAACATAAGATTTTGTTCGCTTCAATGCTAGTGGTTCATCTTCTACTATAATACAGGTTGCTCTCATACAGGTATATTCAAGTTTACAACGTAATTATTATCGGAAATATTTAATCTCATACTATAATTATCTCCATAAATTAATTTTAATCTCTTTTCAATTAATTGATTACCTATTCCTTTTTCTTGAGAGTCAACCTCATTTATTTTATTACTACATCTGAAAATTATCTGACTGTTTTGAATTGAAATTTGAATATCGATAGCGTCTGTCTTTTTATTGAGTGAATGTTTAAAAGCGTTTTCGATAAAAGGGATTAAAACCATTGGTGCAATTTTTTTTTTGCTTGGATTTCCTTTAGTATTTATAGTTATAAAATCTTTGTTACTCGTACGAATTTTTTGTAATTCTACATACTCATGAATGTATTTTAATTCATCCTTTAAACTGATAAGTGAATCGGATGTTTTATAAAGGTAAAACCTAAGAATAGAAGATAATTTAGCAATATATTCAGATGCTTTTGGAGTATCTGTTTCAATCAATACATCAATATTATTAATTGTATTGAACAGGAAATGAGGATCCAATTTAAGTTTTATCATTTCCAGTTCTAACACTTTTGTTTTCTGATTGAGCTCTTCTTTTTCTTTTACATCCTTAAACCATGAAATAAAACTATGAAGAATGAAGCCAATAAATGCGTTAAAGCCGTTTAAAAAAAAACTTACAATTCCAACTTCCAAAAAAACTCTTGGAGTATCAACCAAAACATAAATACTTACTATTGCGACAAGACTTGATATTAGAAGAGAAAAAAAAAGGAAAACCAATAGTTTTATAGTCCCTGTTTTTTTTACATATAATCTAAATATAAAGAAATATGAGCTATAAAATGAAATAAATGAAGGCAATAATAGAAAGCCAAAAATCAATACAAGCAATTTTTCAAATTTCGGCCCATTTACTCCATTAACCTGTGTGGCAGTATATATTACGGCAACAAGTACAGTGAAAAATAACCAATACCCTATATGCAATCCAATTTTAAAGACTTCCTTCATTAGTTCAAATTTAATGTTTGAATAATTAAGTTTTCAATACTTTCTGTGAAATATCGAAAACTTTCTGTGAAATTTAAAATTCTTACCTAGACAGCTTCCATCTATTAAATGATCCTCACTTCAACATACAGAATAGTTTTTGTAATTCACAGATTGTATTTCCAAATACCAATTTATTTGAAGCTATTTGCGTTAGAAAAGATTCTATTTATGAGCATATATATATTAGAAACAGAGCATCTTAATTACACATATAAGAGTTCAAATAATAGCTTGTCAAACCTGAATTTGAAGGTTCCTTCTGGAAGTATTTATGGATTCCTGGGACCAAATGGGGCAGGTAAGAGTACGACTATAAGAGTGCTTGTTGGGCTTTTAAAAAAGCAATCGGGAATTATTAATTTTTTTAATGATTCATTTTCCTCGTTCAATAGAATCGATGTGTTAAAAAATGTTGGATCTCTAATCGAATCCCCTTCTTTGTATGGACATCTAACAGCCAAAGAGAACTTAACAATAACTGCAAAATATCGACAAAACATCTCAAAAGATAGGATTTCAGAGATTTTTGAAATGGTTAAGTTATCTAAGGTCAAAGATAAAAAAGTTAAAGAATTTTCATACGGAATGAAACAACGGCTAGGGCTAGCAATTGCTTTAATTGGAAATCCTAAACTAATTATTCTTGATGAACCTACAAATGGTCTAGATCCTAAGGGTATAATTGAGATGAGACGTTTATTACAGGAATTAAATCAAAAGCATGGAATAACTATTTTTATTTCAAGTCATTTGTTGTCTGAAGTTGAACTAATATGCACGAATATTGGGATAATTAAGAATGGTAAAATGATTTTTCAAGGTGCCATTTCACAATTGAAAGACTTCAAAAAAAACAAGGTAAAAGTATCCTTAGAGACAGACAATTTAAGTAACACGATAGACCTCTTGGGAGCGATAAATATCCATAATCTTTCTATTATTGATAGTAAAATTTGTTTGCAACTTGAAGATAAAAATCAAATACCATTTCTAGTAAATCATTTATGTGAAAATGGTGTTAGTATTTATGGAATTACTACAGATTTCAATCTAGAGGATCTGTATTTAAAGATTATAGAAAATTAAATGTCATGAATATACTCTTTTTCTTAAAATCAAGTATTAATATTGAATTGATCAAACTCAAACATACAATAGCCTTGTGGCTCACAATTGTTTGTGCAATGATTTTTCCAATTTTATTCTTTATTGCTTACCTAATTAGACATAAAATACTAGTCCCTAAAAATGGAGCTAATCCTTGGGATAAATTTATGTTTATGCAAATTGAGAACTCAACGCCATTTTTTATCCCAATGTTTATCGTATTAATTACGAGTTTAATTATGTATAATGAGCATAAGTCCATGGGATTAAAATATCTGTTCACGCTACCTGGTCCTAGGTGGAGTATTTATTTTGGTAAATTAATTGTTACCATTTTTGCCATTTTTACAACCTACATATATTACTATATAATCATCTTATTATTAGGGATATTGCTCGGTATCATATTTCCAGAATTGGAGTTCCTAAATTTCCAACCACAGCATACAAAATTCATACGAATACTAGTAAATTCATTTCTAGCTTCTTTAGGTATTATTGGAATTCAATTTTGGATAAGTTTTAAATTTTCCAATATGATTATACCATTGGGAGCAGTTATGTTTTTAAAGATAATTTGTATCATCTTGTCTCAATGCTCACAATCATTTATTTTT
>JABSPN010000399.1 GCA_013214425.1 Flavobacteriaceae bacterium
CAGTAATAATAGGGTAAACCTTTTCTCCAAGATTATCTTCTACATTCATGGTTTTGTCTATTTCCTGAACTTTTTGGGTAATAGTCTCTGCGACTTCCCTTTCTTCATCTAAGAGAAGCTTCTTAAGTAATTCTAACTTATCAGAGTCTTTCATGTTAAAAAGGAGTTATAATTATCCTTTTATCTTTTCTCCTAAAGTAATAAGTAATGAACCTAATGTATCGCGATCAACTTTTTGTTCATTTAGTTTGTCTGCTTTGTCTTCTAAGGCATATTCAAGATCTGTAATTCTGATGTTAACATCTGTGCTTAGGTTGTCGATAGCAGTCATAACCTCGGCTCTTGTATCGTCTACGATATCTTTTAATTCATTTCTTTTTTTAAGAATGTCGGCTTTTAATTTTTCAAATTCAGAATCATACGCCTGAATGTTTTCACCGAAAATGAGTTCCTTAATAGCTTCAATCTTTGAAGTAGCTTCAGCTTGTTGTTGTTTTCCTTTTGCCATGTTTCTTATATGATTTAGAAACTAAAAGAGGTTGGGGACTCAAGTAGTTTTATTGGTCTTTATATTTGGCCATGAATTCTTCAGCTTTTTCTACCATTTTTTTACTTCCTACATAAAAGGGGACACGCTGATGTAATTCAGTGGGTTGAATATCTAATATTCTATCATATCCATCACTGGCTTTTCCTCCTGCCTGTTCAGCAATAAAAGCCATTGGATTACATTCATATAACAATCTCAATTTACCTTTAGGAGAAGTTTTACTTTTCGGATAGATATAAATTCCACCTTTAATTAAATTTCGGTGAAAATCTGCCACTAAAGAGCCGATATATCTAGCCGTATAGGGCCTGTCTCCCTCCTCTAACTTACAATATTTTAAATATTGCTTCATGCCTTCTTCAAAATGAGCGAAATATCCTTCACTTACTGAATAGATTTTTCCTGTTTCTTTGAAAGTCATATTCGGATGTGATAAATAGAAAGTTCCTATGGCGGGATTTAGTGTAAATCCGTTCACTCCATGTCCAGTAGTGAATACCATCATGGTAGAGGTTCCATAGGCAACATAACCTGCAGCTACTTGATTTCTTCCTGGTTGAAGGAAATCTTCAATTGTAACCGGAGTGCCCACTGGAGTCACTCTTCTGTAGATTGAAAAAATAGTTCCTACAGATACATTAACATCGATGTTTGAAGAACCATCCAATGGATCCATCATCAACACATATTTGTTTTCATTTTTTTTATTATTTCCTTCAACAATCACAAAATCATCTTCTTCCTCGCTGGCAATCCCACAAACAATTTCTCTGTTAATTAACGTTTCTTTGAACTTATCGTTGGCATACACATCTAGTTTTTGCTGCGCTTCCCCTTGAATATTAATATCTCCAGCGGCTCCTGTGATGTCAACAAGACCTGCTTTTCGTATTTCATGGTTTACAACTTTAGCCGCTAATCTGATAGAATTAATAAGTCGTGAAAGTTCTCCTGATGAATACTTGAAATTTTTCTGATTTTCAATAATGTATTCACCTAAAGTTTTATTTTTATTAGTCATGAATCAATGCTAGTAATAATATCCACAAATATCGATATTTTTGTGACATAGTTCCAAATGATTTGGATTAATAGTAGTTAAGAGTATAACTTTGCCGACTTTAATATAACATTGTATTAAATTGATAATAAGAAAAGCTGAAAATAAAGACTTCAATTCGGTGCTAAGATTGATTAAAGAATTAGCAGAATTTGAAAAAGAACCTGATGCTGTTGTGGTTACAGAAGACGAGCTAATAAGAGATTATGTAGCAAGTTGTTTTGATTGTCTAATCGCCGAGCTTGATGGTGAGATTCTAGGGATGGCTGTTTTTTACCATCGTTATTCTACATGGAAAGGTAAAACGATTCACTTGGAAGATTTGATAGTAACGCAAAAGTCAAGAAATAAAGGAGTAGGGAAGGCATTGTTGGATGAGATTATCAAGACAGCTAAAGCAGAAAAAGTGAGAAGATTAGAATGGTGTGTCCTAGACTGGAATACCAATGCCATTGAATTTTATAAGAAAAAAGGAGGAACTATTTTAAAAGATTGGTACTTAGTTCAGATGGATGAACAAGCATTAAATAAATAATAATGAGGATATTTAAATTTGGAGGGGCGTCTGTAAAAGATGCAAACGGAGTACGAAATGTATTGAATGTTTTAAATGCTGTTGGGCATGAAAATACGTTAATTGTTATTTCTGCAATGGGAAAAACAACGAACGCTTTAGAAGGTTTGATCGACAACTATTTTAATAAAAAGGAAGATGTGCAACTAGCTATTCATGACTTGTATCGATACCATGAAGAAATATTAAATGAGTTGTTTGAAAATAACAACCATCCCATCTATACTAAGGTAAAATCATTATTTGAAGAGCTCAAAGGTTTTTTGAGTTGGAATAAATCTCCAAATTATAGTTTTGTATATGATCAGGTTGTTTGTTTTGGTGAGCAAATATCTACTAATATTGTTTCGGCCTATTTGCAGAATCAAGGTTTGGATAATAGTTGGTTGGATGTGAGAGAGTATATAAAAACAGATTCCAACTACCGAGATGCTAATGTAGATTGGGAGGCCACTATGAAAGCCATTTCAGAAAAAGTTAATAAGAAAGCCTTTAATATAACCCAAGGATTTTTAGGCTCAGATGAGAACAACTTCACCACAACATTAGGTCGGGAAGGAAGTGATTACACAGCTGCAATTTTTGCTTATTGTTTGAATGCTGAAAGTGTAACGATTTGGAAAGATGTTCCGGGGGTGTAGAATGCAGAACCGCGATATTTAGATAACCCGCAATTATTAAATCAAAAATCTTATGAAGAGGCTATAGAATTAGCGTTTTACGGAGCATCTGTAATTCATCCTAAAACACTTCAGCCACTTCAGAGAAAAGAAATACCGCTATTTGTAAAATCTTTTGTGAATCCAAAAGACAATGGAACATCAGTGAGTAAAGGTCAACAATTAGACCCCATGTTACCTTGTTTTAT
>JABSPN010000004.1:0-8887 GCA_013214425.1 Flavobacteriaceae bacterium
AAAATTAAGTATATTTGAGAATAACAGAATTAATGCGAATAATCCTTTTCTTCCAACGGTAGGTTGTTTTTTGTAAAGAAATATAAAGAAAAAAGAAAAGCCCCAATGAAGAAAATATGGGGCTTTTAATTAACTAACTAACAAATCTATGAAAAAGTTTCCCTTTTCCTTAAGACAAGATAAAATTACTAAAAGGAGAGGCTACACAGGTTAGGTATTCCAGTAGAATTAGTAAGGTAAAGCAATAAATAACTTTCAAAGTTTTATTAGGAATTCAGATCACCTATAAAAAGTACCTAAAAGAGACTTTTTCGTTTAGGCACAGTACTTATCTGAGCCTCAGTGAATACGAATTTTTTACATGCAGGTTAACCTTATTTAAGATAAAGTTTTTTATATTAGCCGAAATGTATGTTTTAACATTAATTTAAGATCCAAGACATTATGAAAAAAATTAGCCTTTTAGTTCTGCTTTTCGTTTTTGTTTGCTCAAATATGATGGCGCAAGAAGATGCAGTTAAAGACCTACTTAACAATTACATTGAAGCTGTAAACAATCTTCCTAAAACAAAAAGCGAGATTGAAGTAACACAGTTTTTCCATGAAAATTACAAGAATTACACAGCTGAATTAGGGCTTTCGGGTGTTGTAAATAGAAAAAACTCTGACTTGACTGATTTCTCTGAGCAAATTCAAGAAATTATTAATAACAGTAATTATACACTAACATTAAGTCTAGAGAAAATACTTTATGTGAATCAGAAGAATAAAGTAGGAACTGTTTCTGCCTTAGTAAACTTTGAAAATAAGTTTGAAAACAAGATTGCAGATAAAGGAACTATCTTATTAAACTTAATTGCCTCTAAAGTAACAGGTGCTTGGAAGATTATGCATACGAATACAACAAGAATTTCTGAGTCTAAGGACGTAGGAAGATGCTCTTGCTACATCTATAACAAAGGTGCAGATTCTAACCGTTATGTTTCAGAAGTTTACTATCCAGCTGGGTTAGAAGTTGGACAAGCTTACCAATCTTTTAGGATTGCAATCAAGAAAGGAAAGCGTTATATTATTTCTGATAACTCAGATTTTACCTGGAAAGAAGCAGATGGCGAAATCTATGAAGGAGAAACTCTTATTGGAAAAGCAGATGATATTAAAGCAGCAATTAAGCTAATTTTAGAAAGAGATTATACAGACAACTGTATTGAAATGTTAATGATCTAATCATCAACAATAACATCATTTAAACCTTCAAGTATTTTCTTGAAGGTTTTTTTATATAATCAAGTGAAAGGACATTACGATATCATAATTATAGGTGGTGGAGCTGCAGGATTCTTTACTGCAATTAATATAGCAACAAAGAATCCCAACTTATCGATTGCAATTTTTGAAAGAGGAAAAAACGTATTGAGTAAGGTAAAAGTTTCTGGTGGTGGAAGATGCAATGTCACCCATGCTTGCTTTGATCCATCAGAATTAGTTCTCAATTATCCGAGAGGAGAAAAGGAGTTATTAGGACCATTTCATCGTTTTGCTTGTGGTGATACATTTGCCTGGTTTGAAGAGCGAGGTATCTTATTGAATATCGAGGAAGATGGTCGCGTTTTTCCTATTTCGAATACGTCCCAGACTATTATCGATTGCTTTCTTTCTGAAACTAATAAATTGGGGATTGAAATCATAAAAAATAATGGAGTGGATCACTTTTATCAAGAAGAATCATCATGGGTTCTAGAAACTAAAAGAGGTGTTTTTTATACAGATAAATTAGTTGTAACCGCTGGGAGTAGTCCGAAAATATGGAGTTTGTTTAAGGAGTTGGGACATCGAATTATTGAACCAGTCCCTTCTTTATTTACTTTTAATATTGATGACAAAAGAATTCAGGATATTCCAGGAGTTGTGGTAGATCATGTTGAGGTTGAAGTGCTCAATACTTCTCTTTCTTCGGAAGGCCCCTTATTGATCACCCATTGGGGTTTGAGTGCTCCTTCCATATTAAAATTATCCGCTTTTGGCGCTAGAGAACTAGCTGAAATGGATTATCATTTTAATGTAAAAATAAATTTCATTCAACAAGATCTTCAGGAATGTCAGGAATACCTTAAGCAAATCAAACAACGAGATGCTAAAAAGTTTGTAGCGAAGAACAATCAGTATGAATTGCCCAAACGACTTTGGAAGAAACTGGTTTTGGCTGCAAACATTTCCGAAGAAACCAAATGGGCTGATCTCAATAAAGCTCAACTACTAAAACTTTCTGAACAGCTTACTCAAGCCATTTTTAAAGTTGCAGGGAAAAGTACATTTAAAGAAGAATTTGTTACGGCTGGCGGAATTGATCTAAAAGAAATAGATTTTAAGCGATTTGAAAGTAAGTTGTTTAAAAATCTGTTTGTTGCTGGAGAAGTGTTAAATATCGATGCCATTACTGGCGGGTTTAATTTTCAGAATGCCTGGACAGGAGGTTTTATCATCTCAGAAGCAATTACTGCTTAATTTAAGACCCAGATATTGAAATTTAATACCGTGGCAAAACTCACCCAGGCAATATAAGGGTAGAGTAAATAAGAAGCTAATTTGTCGACTCTTGAATACCACTTAATCGTCATCACAATAAGAAACAATAAGATGATGATATTAATTAATCCAAGTAGCGGACTTTGGAAATAGAAAAAAGAAAAACTCCACAAGACATTCAATACAAGTTGAGCGGCAAAAATCTTTAAAGCAAAACCAGCAAACATGCTCTTGGGCTTTTTAAACCAAACAATACCAGTGGCAATTCCCATTAAAATAAACAGAATAGTCCAAACTGGACCAAAAATCCAATTGGGAGGATTAAAACTAGGTTTGTTTAATGTTACATACCAACCTTCTACAGAACTTGAAGTAGCAATACTTCCTATAGCCCCAACTGCTAAACAAATTAATACACAAAATATAACTTTAGTATGTAATTCCTTTTTCATTCTAGTCTTTTAGATAGTTTTCAAAGATAACATTACTTTATAAATTAAAAGTATCTTTGTGAAAAATACAACAATGGACAATACCACTCAATTTGTACTGAAACAAAAAGAGTTATTCACAAAAACGGGTTCAGTTACCTGGGAGTCTCCAAGTAATATTGCTTTAGTGAAATACTGGGGAAAAAACCCCGATCAAATACCTGCTAATCCTTCAATTAGCTTTACACTAAATACCTGTAAAACCACTACAAAATTGAGTTATGAACTATTGGATGTGCCTTCCAATAAGTTTGAATTTGAGCTGTATTTTGAGGGAGAACTAAAAGAAGATTTTAAACCTAAAGTCGTTACTTTTTTTCAGCGTATTGAAGCTTATGTTCCGTTTTTAAAATCGTATAGATTTAAAATTGAAACTTCTAATTCGTTTCCTCATAGTTCGGGAATCGCTTCTTCAGCTTCTGGAATGAGTGCTTTGGCCTTATGTGTCATGAGTCTTGAACAGGAAATAAATCCTGATTTGACTAAGCAGGCCTTTGTTCAAAAAGCTTCTTTTTTAGCTCGATTAGGGTCTGGAAGTGCTTGTAGAAGTATTGAAGGTCCTTTAGTATGTTGGGGAAAACATCAGGAGATTTCAGGAACAACAGATTTGTTTGGTGTATCCTATCCATATCTAGTTCATGATAATTTTAAAAACTATCAAGACACCATTCTTCTGGTAGATAAAGGTGAAAAGCAAGTGTCAAGTACAGTCGGGCATGGATTAATGAAAGGGCATCCTTTTGCTGAACGACGCTTTGAACAGGCACATGAGAATATGTCAAAACTCATTCAGATTCTAAAACAAGGAGATTTAAAAAATTTCATTGAAATCGTTGAAAGCGAAGCGCTTACATTACATGCGATGATGATGACCTCCTTACCTTATTTCATTTTAATGAAGCCCAATACTCTAGAGATTATTCAAAAAATATGGAAGTTTAGAAAAGAATCTAACACGCACATATGCTTTACTCTAGACGCTGGGGCTAATGTTCACATACTCTATCCAGAACAAGAGAAAGATGTGATTATGGAGTTCATTACTAAGGAATTAGTTGCCTATTGTCAAAATGAACAGTATATTTGTGATAGTATTGGAAACGGCGCGGATAAATTATAATTATGAAAGGACCCTTATTTTATTCTAAGATTTTATTATTCGGAGAGTATGGAATTATAAAAGACTCCAAAGGATTGTCTATTCCTTATAACTTTTATAAAGGTGCATTAAAGTGTGATGGGAATAACTCTGAAATTGCTAAAAAATCAAATGAAAATCTAAGTGCTTTTGCACAACACCTTTTTAATCTACAAAACAACAAAAGAAGCTTAGCTATATTTGACATAGAGGCGATGTTAGCCGATATTAATGATGGAATGTATTTTGATTCTTCTATACCTCAGGGATATGGGGTAGGGAGTTCAGGAGCATTAGTAGCATCAATTTATGACAAGTATGCCCAAAACAAAATTACGGTTCTTGAGAATTTAACCAGAGAGAAATTACTTCAATTAAAAGAAGTATTCGCTCAGATGGAATCTTTTTTCCACGGAAAAAGCTCAGGTTTAGATCCGTTATATAGTTATTTGAGCTTACCAATTCTAATTAATTCTAAAGACAATATTGAACCCACAGGGATTCCTAATCAGAAGAAAGAAGGCAAAGGAGCTGTATTTTTATTAGATTCAGGAATCATTGGGGAAACTGCACCAATGGTCAATATTTTCATGGAAAATATGAAACAAGAAGGGTTTAGAAATATGTTGAAAGAGCAATTTGTAAAACATACAGATGCTTGTGTTGAGGACTTTCTAAAGGGTAATATGAAATCCTTATTCGGAAATGTAAAGCAACTTTCTAAAGTTGTATTAAACCATTTTAAACCAATGATCCCAGAACAATTCCACCAATTATGGAAACAAGGAATTGAAACCAATGACTACTACTTAAAATTGTGTGGTTCTGGTGGTGGAGGCTATATCCTTGGCTTTACACAAGATTATGAAAAAGCTCAAAGAGTTTTAAAAGATTATAAGTTAGAAGTAGTTTATAATTTTTAAAATCATTCCATGGTCTAATAACTCCCGCATCTTTCCATGTTAAGTAGAAGAAACAAACTGTACCTTAAGAAGCTTTTTAGTTTGTTTTCTGTAGTAAGAGGATACAACATCTTTATTATTGTTGTGGCCCAATACCTCACCTCAATTTACATAATAGCACCCGAAAAACCTTTAAAACAAGTCTTATTTGATAGCCAATTATTTATCCTGATATTAGCTACAGCTATGGTAATTGCGGGGGGCTATATCATCAATAATTTTTACGACTCCGAAAAGGATTTAATTAATAGACCCATAAAGTCTATGTTAGATAGATTGGTGAGTCAGAACACAAAGCTTTCGGTGTATTTTGTACTTAATTTTCTTACAGTAATTTTTGCTAGTTATGTGTCATTTAGAGCTGTTTTGTTTTTTTCAGTATACATTTTTGCTATTTGGTTTTATTCACATAAGATCAAAAAGTATCCGTTTATTGGAAATATATTGGCTTCGATGTTGGCGATACTTCCTTTCTTCGCTGTTTTTGTCTACTACAAGAATTTCCAAACGGTCATTTTTGTTCACGGATTGTTCCTAATCCTACTCATTTCCATGAGAGAATTAATTAAAGATTTAGAGAATTTAAGAGGAGATTTAGCGCTTAATTATCAGACTATTCCTGTGGTCTATGGTATTCGTTTTTCAAAAACAATGTTGACCATACTAGTCGTGCTGACCTTATTGCCTATATTTTTACTGATTTTCAAATACGATATTGGTAAAATGTACTATTACTTTTATTTTAGTTTGTTATTATTATCCATTTTCCTGATTATTTTGTGGAAATCTTCAAGTAAGAAACATTATCTGTTGCTTCATAACATTTTGAAATTTATTATCGTCATAGGAGTTTTTAGTATTCCTCTCATTAATGTAAATTTACTCCTAAGTAGATTGCATTTACTTTCAGTATAAGGTATAAATATCCTACATATGAAATCAAATTTTTTAAAAGTGGCATTAGCCCAGATCGCTCCAGTTTGGTTAAATAAGGAGCAAACAATTCAAAAAATAGAAAATATAATAATTGAGGCTTCCAAAGAAGAATGTGAACTCATCGTTTTTGGAGAAGCCATGTTACCAGGTTATCCTTTTTGGATTTCATTGACTAATGGGGCTGCTTTTGATTCAGCTGTTCAGAAAGACATACATGCTCACTATGTTCAAAATTCAATTCAAATAGAAAAAGGAGATTTAGATGGAGTTTGCCAATTAGCTAAAGAACATAAAATGGCCGTTTATCTAGGGTTTATAGAAAGAGCTTTAAATAGAGGCGGACAAAGCATCTATTGCACTCTAGGCTATGTTAATCAAGAGGGAGAGTTAAAATCGACTCATAGAAAATTAATGCCAACATATGAAGAGAGATTAACTTGGGCTTCTGGAGATGGAAATGGATTACAAGTGCACCCGTTAAAGAACTTTACAGTTGGAGGATTGAATTGCTGGGAAAATTGGATGCCTCTAGCGAGAACTGCTTTATACGGAATGGGAGAAAATCTACATATAGCCGTTTGGCCGGGGAGTGATTATAATACGAAAGATATCACACGTTTTATTGCTAGAGAATCTAGATCTTATGTGCTCTCTGTATCCAGCTTAATGAACACTTCTGATTTTCCTGAAAACACGCCACACTTAGACAAAATATTAGAAAAAGCACCAGCAAATCTGGCAAATGGGGGTTCTTGTATTGCTGGTCCAGATGGTGAATGGATTGTTCCTCCTGTTATCAATAAAGAAGGATTAATAATTGAAACACTAAATTTTAATCGAGTACTACAAGAACGACAAAATTTTGACCCTGTTGGTCATTATTCAAGACCAGATATTACTCAACTTACAGTAAATAGAGAACGACAAAGCACTGTGAAGTTTAATTAGTTAAACTAAATAGCAACTATTTTAAAAGCCTTTCTATCTTTGCAAAAAATTAATGATGAGAGATAGTAACAGAAATTCGAAGGGGAAAGGGAAATATCAAAAGCGAAAACCAGCCGCAAAAACTCAAAAACCTAAACAGGGAAAGAGTAATCCAGATGAGATTCGCTTGAATAAGTATATCGCTAATTCAGGTATTTGCTCTAGAAGAGAAGCCGATATGCATATTAGTATTGGTAGTGTGACTGTTAACGGAAAGGTAGTGACTGAAATGGGCTATAAAGTAAAGCCTGGAGATGAAGTGAGATTCGATGGAAGTAGAATTTCTCCTGAAAAGAAAGCTTATGTTCTATTAAATAAACCCAAAGGATTTGCTACCACAACTAGTGAAACTAAAGGGAGAACAGTAATGGATTTGGTGGCCAATGCTACGAACTCCAGAATAAAACCAATTGGAAGATTAGGAAGAGGAGCAACGGGACTTTTGTTATTTACAAATGATGATGAGTTAACAAGAATCTTAACCCAATCCAGTAAGGGAGTAAAAAGATTATTTCATATAGAATTAAACCGCGCTTTAAAAAGAGAAGACTTTGATAAAATTGCTGAAGGTATTATGAGCTATGGTAAGCGAATTGAAGTGAACGAAATCAGCTATATCGAAGGAGCTTCAAAGAAAGAAATCGGAATAGAAATTTTAAACACAGGGCATAGTTCTCTTAGAACTATTTTTGAACATTTAGAATATGAAATCGTTAGGTTAGATTGTGTACTATTACATGGTTTAACTAAAAAAGATTTGCCACGTGGTCATTGGAGACATCTAACAGAACAAGAAATAATTAACTTGAAGCACTTTTAATCCCATTTTTGTTTAAAATCAGGAAAACAATGATTGGTATTAATCCGTGTGGTATGCGGTATATTACATGATATAAATTCTGATGAAGTGTTTGCCAGGGAAAATCGAAACTAAAGTTAGCGACTATTCTAGCTAAAGCAGTTAGTAAGCCCCATATTCCTGCATAAATTAAGGCGATTTTAGCAGTTTTCGGTATAAAAATCAGTAGAGCAACCAAAAAATCAAGCAGCGCAGCAACAAATAGAAATTTTATTGCCGAGGCCTCTGTAATAGGTAATATATTAATGGTCATCGTAACAAAATCTCCAGGCATCGGATAGACCTTTCCTAAAGCATAAATTCCATGACAGGTAAAAGTGAATGCGATTAAAATTTTTAATACGAATAACAATTTTGGTTTCGATTCATTTTTCAAATAATAAAGTAAAGCGAACGGTGTTCCAAATTGAATCGCATGTTCAAAAAACATAGCGAGGTGATAAAACTTTTCTTTAGTAAGCAAAAGAGAAAGAATAACTAAAAATACTCCGCCAATAAAAATAGGAATCCGCAACCATTTTTTATTTTTCTCATTAATCAGTAAAGAAGCAATACCAGCGATTAGGAACAAGAAGCCATTAATTGTGATAGCGATGTTGACCCTTTTGTCAAAAGTTAGATTGGAGGCGTATTCTTGCCAACTCATATCTAAAAGAGAATTCACCACAGGTTCTAATAAAGATTCATCCCATAGAAAGGCTCTAAATGGGGCATCCCAAAACAAATACTGATAGCCTCTTCCAATGAAAATTAAAAAGCTTGCCCACTTTAAAAGTTTAATTTTTTGAGATGAATTCATAATTAAATATTAGATTGTTAATACTATATTAATGCTACGCAGTGTTAAATAATCCTACTTTTGCTAGTGACTAAAAATAAAACATATGTGCAAATATGTAACTTTTAGTTATAAAACGATTAAAATTTACTAAATTTATAACATATAAAAAATAATTAATCAAATATTCGAAAAATGAAAAGATATTAC
>JABSPN010000004.1:8918-21442 GCA_013214425.1 Flavobacteriaceae bacterium
TTGTTGTCATTTTTATTCATTAGAATAACAATGGTTACAGCAAACACAGACCGTTATCGGTTGATTATAACAGATAATCCCGCAACAACCATTATGATTGGTTGGGATCAAACAAACGGAAATACTCCAGTTGTATATTACGATACTGTAGATCATGGTATCAATGTAGGTTCTTACGCTTTTTCAAAAGCAGTAGATCGAACATCTTCTTACAGAGGAATGACCAATACTTTTGCTAAATTGTCAGGCTTGGCTCCCAATACCAACTACTATTTTGTAATTCAAGACTCAAATAGTACAAGTCAACGTTTTTGGTTTAGAACTGCTCCCAATACAAATGAAGCGATGACATTCATTTCTGGGGGAGATTCAAGAAATAATAGAACACCAAGACAGAATGCTAATCTAATGGTATCAAAATTAAAACCAACTGCAGTGTTTTTTGGTGGTGATATGACAGATGATGATACCGATACTCAATGGTTTGATTGGTTTGACGATTGGCAATATACAATAGCTTCAGATGGTAGAATGTTTCCAATAATTCCAGCTAGAGGAAATCATGAAGACAGTAATGCAGTAATTTATAATTTATTTAATGTGCCTTCAACATCAGCTTATTATGAGATAACATTTGGGGCTAACCTCTACACAATTTATACCTTAAATTCTGAAATTACAGAAGGCGGTACTCAAGCTAATTGGTTACAAACTTCATTACAATCCAATACCTCTATATGGAAATCAGCTCAGTATCATAAGCCAATGAGACCTCATGAGCCCAATAAATCTGAAGGGAATAATGAATATAATGCTTGGGCTCAATTATTTTTTGATTTTGGTGTAGATTTAGTGTATGAATCAGATTCGCATGTTGTAAAAACAACTTGGCCAGTTCAACCTTGTACTGGAGGAGCTGGTTGTGACGAAGGTTTTGTAAGGAATGATGCCCAAGGTACAGTGTATGTTGGAGAAGGATGTTGGGGAGCTCCACTGAGAACAGCAAGTGATACAAAAGTATGGACAAGAAATAATGGATCCTTCAATCAGTTTAAGTATGTTTGTGTCTATCCAACAGGAATAGAGCTGCAAACAATAAATGTGAATAATGCAGCTAGTGTTGATGAAAATCCAAATGTTTCCGTATGTAACCTGCCTCTAAATACCACTACTTGGGGAGATACAGTAATTATTGGAGCTCCGTTAAACAAACCAGTAGTTACGATTACTAACCCAACAGATGGACAACATTTTACTAATGGTGCTAATATCTTAATAGAGGCTTCTGCTACAGATGCAGACGGTACAATTGTTAGTATGGAATTTTTTATTGATGGAGTTTCCATAGGTGCCGATACTACGGCTCCATTTTCTATTTCTCAATCTATTGCAGATGGGACCCATTCTATTACAGCATTGGCTACAGATAATGATGGGCAATTAGGAAGCGATACAATTAATATTACTATTGGAGCATTTTCTGATACTATAGATGTTACTATTGGAAGTGCAGTTGAAGAAGGTGAAGGAGATGGTAATATTTACACAGGCAGTTCAGATTTAGAAATGGTTTACGACAGTTTTGATGCACAAGGGTATCAAACCATAGGATTGCAATTTACAAGTATAAATGTGCCTCAGGGAGCAGAAATTACCAATGCATATATCCAGTTTGAAGCAGATGAATCTCATTCAGATCCAGCTGAACTATTGATTTATATCGATAAATCAGACAATGCACTCAATTTTAATACAACTGCTTTTAATGTGTCGGATAGAATTTCCTGTGGTAATGAAAGTGTTTATTGGGCGCCAAACGCCTGGACTGCAGGAGAGAATGGCCCAGACACCAGAACGCCAGATTTGTCGACGCTAATTCAGGCAGTTATAAGTCGTGACGGATGGTCTTCAGGAAATAACATGACTTTTATGATACAAGGTACTGGAGTTTCTTTAAGTAATGTTGACGCCAAAAGAGTGGCTGAATCTAATATTGGAGTCTTACATGTCGAATATACTTTAGGAGGATCTGGAGTTGGATTAAGACCGAAAGCTTATCTTCAGGGACCTTTAACAACAAGCGGAAATTCACTAATGGATGATAGTTTAAGAACCGGAGGATTGATTCCTACTACGAGTCCATATCCAGATGCAGTGACGGCACCTTTATGTGTATTCGATGTAACAGGTGATGATGCAATAGTAGATTGGGTTTGGATTGAATTAAGAGACAGTTCAGATAATACCAATATTATAGCGTCACGTTCTGCATTAATCCAAAGGGATGGTGATGTTGTTCATATAGATGGAGTGAGTAATGTTTGGTTTAATGTTTCCGAAGGAAGTTATTATATAGCAGTGAATCACAGAAATCATTTAGGAATTATGACGGCAACCCCTGTAACCATTTCTAGAGCTGTAACTACAATTGATTTTTCTAGTGATGCCGCTACAGTTTTAGGAGGCTCTAATGCATTTAGCACTTTAAATGGAGTAAATGCTATGATTAGTGGGGATTTTGATGGAAATGGCCAGGTGCAAACAGCAGATGTCAATCAGGTAACTGTATTACTTGGAGGAGCAGGATATGAGAATGCTGATTTGGATATGAACGGACAAATACAAACCCCTGATATTAATGTGACGAATTACCCGAATATTGGGAAAGGGCAACAATTCTAGATTATACAATTAGATCTAAACTATAATAAAGAAACCTCAGCAAAATTTGTTGGGGTTTTTTAATATTTACATAATAATTCATTAATTCTTTGCGTTTAGGACATCGTTTCTTTTAAGCGGTTTTTCTGAAAAAATAAAAATAAAAAAAACACTGATCACAGCCATGATCTGTGCTACATTTATGGGGTGCTCTCAAAGCCTACCGCAAGGCAAAATTACAGACGATAAAGGGAATGTAATCAAAGAGGTAACAGTTACAGAATTAAAGTCAGGTCAACAAATCAAAAATGAGAGAACTAAAGGAGTTTTTAATGGTATTAGAGTAAACCACGGGAAAAGTATTACTAAGTAAAGAAGGATTTCAAGACAAAGAAATTCCTTTCTGGAGAGTGCTCAATATTTTAAATGTAGGTCAAGTAATTATGACGAAAGTGGAAGACGAAACCAAGCAGAGTTAGGTTTTCTTTTTAACATAACGAATTCCCAGATAAAGTATCCATAAGCGATCGTGTATTCTATACCAAGTAGCCAAAAATTTTCTTGAAAAAAAGGATTGCTATAGGTTTCATAGGTTAGCATGATAGTAAAGGTCCATACCAATGGGAATCGGTATGGTGTGAATAGGCATAATACCAGTAGCATACTCAAATACCAGGGATGAACAGTTGTTGAAGTAGCTAGATAAAAGCCAAAAGTGAGTAACATAGCAGTGATTAACTGACTTTTGGTTTTATTTTTTCTGAAAAAGGTAATCAGTAATGTTACGATAACAACCAATAACGGAGTCACCTTTATTATATAAGATTTGATGCTGTTATATCCAGTGATACGGTGATCAATAACTTTGGCAATGTTATGGAGACTTCCATTGAATTCAAATTGTCCGAACCACAAGCCAACAGTTCTGGAATAATTGGCGATAAAAACTTCGCTTATAAAAGGGATAATGCTAACGATTACTGTTCCAATAACAATACTATAAAAACCGATAAGTTTTTTCAGTTTAAACTGCTGAAAAAATAAAGGAAGAAACAAAAGAGGAATAAGCTTTAATGAAATAGAACATCCAATTAATAAAGCAGCCAGTATCCATTTTTTCTGCTGAAGGAGATACAAAGCATAAACAAGAAAGAAAATCATCAATCCTTCAAAATGCAAATTGCCTGTTAACTCAAGAATAATAAATGGGTTTAAAAAATATAATAGAATGGCTTTTGGATTCAGTTGAAGCTTTTCCAATAATTTCCTTCCGTAGTAATACACTCCGATATCGGCTAGAATTAAAATAACTCTGAAAACGATAACACTACCTATAATACTGTGTTTAGAAAACAAAGCAGCAATTAAAAAACAAAGCTGATTGAGTGGCGGGTAATTGGTATAATGACTTGCGTTTAACTTTCCCATACCCGCATACAATTCTGCAGCTTGATCGGGAACAATATAATCAGGAGTTAGATAATTTTCAGGAAGATATAAATATGGATTAAAACCATTCAAGATCATTCTTCCATCCCAAATAAACCGATAAAAATCTTGAGATAAAATGGGGATTGAAAAAAGAAAAACTGCTCTAAACAGAATGCCAATAATCGTATAGGTTTTAAAGTCTAGATTTTGTTTTATCAAAAACAAAAAGAACAAGAATAAAGCCACATAAGAACCAAAAAGCTGAAGAAAATCTTCGCGAATAATGGTATATCCAAAATGAAAATACAACCCACAGGAGAGCAGGATTGCAATAGTAGATAAAAGACCAATCTTCTTTGTCAACAAGATAATATTTTTTAATCATTAAATATACATTCTTAATTAGATACTGCCAATTTAATGTTTGGTTCTTGGTCTGAAACTAAAGCATTGTCTTGCGTTATAAACAGAAATTAAGTTGCTGGTATTGGGCTAATTACAATAATATTTTCCCTGTTTTTTCTGAAGAACTTAAGAGTTAAGAGAAAAATCAGAACTAAGATATTGAATTGGATGAAGCTAGTTTATCAGGTGTATGGCATAATAGTTGTGAATTATCTCTGAAAATTATAAGCTATGAAAACAATATTAATCTGTTTGTTAACACTTTTTTCGCTTCAATTTATTCAGGCTCAAAAACTGGCTAAAGCAAAAGATAATATCAATCAATCTTCTTCAGGATATTCTGATTCAGATGATGATTCAGTAGGAAGTTATGATGATGACGATTCTTTTGGCGATGAACTTTTATCAGAATTAGCTCCTGTAATCGTAGACGCATTTATCTATATTTCTTATGGCGTTTTAGTTGAAACACCAGCAGAATATGATGGCGATTTTAAGTCCTATTTATCAAGAGCACCGTATCTTCAAGATAAAGCAGGAGATTATACCTATGATGAAGAACAAGCTAAAAATTTCAGGATAGACGTCCATAATGCTTTTTTGTTGGATAATGCCAATATCTACGGAAACAATTTAAATGTTAAAATAAGACCGCTTAAACGATTTTCTCTGGAGATCGATAATACCTTCTTATATGAAAAACTTCCGTTTGATGGGAAGGATGAATTGATTATGACCTCATTCATGCTGAATTATCAACGATTGCGCCTAAAACAGTTAACAGTTTCCTGGGGATTGGGAGCTACTTATATCGGATCAGGAGTAAACAAAACAGGATTTACTATTGGAACTGATGCAGAACTCTTCGTGAAAAAGCCGGTCAGTATTCAGGTAGGATTTAAAAACACCTTTATTAATGGAACCTCAGTCAATAAATTCAATGTAGGAATGAAATACCATAGAAAGAAATTTTTCTTAGGTGCGGGTTACTACAGTTATAATTTTGCCGGACAACATATTCCAACAGCAGGTATAGGTATTGGGGGCTATTTTTAACTAATAGAAATCATGAGTAAAGAAAAGGTGTAAACCATATTTAGCTTTTTCTCCATATAAAATCTGAGCAGCCTTAGAAGAAAAAGAATAGTGATTTTTACTTTTGAGATCACAAGTTGTATTCTTGCTAAATTTGATTTTTTCAAATTCTATGTATGTTATTTCTTCTCCATCAACCAAAATTATGGGCTTGTTTTTTATTGGGTAATAATAGCCTATTCCACCTAGATAGAATCCTTTTAATTTAGCTTTAAATTTTTATTTTTTCGTGATCTGAGCTTTAGTTAAAATCACATCCTCTGTAAGGAAATAGCCCATAAAATCATTAATTTGTTTGTCATTGCATTTTGATTCATCAAAAGAAAATCGGATGACATTTTTGTCCTTAATAACACTCGGAGGTAGTCCAAGTGACTAGTTTCCTTCGGCATCTGTAAAAGCTACATAAATGCAATTTGTTGTGATAAAGCTAATCTGAGCTAGTTCTACAGGTACGTTTCTCTCTTGAGCGACAACTTTACCTTTGAAAACTATTCGATTGGCAGGTTTTTTCTTTTTGGGCTGTACTGCTTTTTTTGAGTTGACTGAAGTTTCTTCAGTATTAACACCATCACTATGATGAATCTGAAAGCTATTGTTTTCAGTTGAACAAGATTTAGTGCTGGTTGCTAAAGATGTTGCTAGGGCTATTCCTGCAGCAGTTTTAGAATAAGGGATTTTTATGCGTATTTTTTCTTTAAATTCGAGGATAGGGGAGTTTAATTGATTGCTAGTAACTCTGGTACAAAGATTAGCCTTATGTTTTTTAAAAGCTTGATTAATTTCTGCATTGCTAGACTGACTCAAATCAACAACATGCTTGGCACAGTTGTCACAAAATCTTCCTTTTTTTGAAGGAGTCATTTTATCCCAGTTTTCAGAACAGGAATTGTCTAAACGAATTATTGTGTGAAGGGATTAAGCCTTAGAGGTTAATGATTTAAAGAATACAAATCCAAAACCAACAAAAAGCATTAAGTGAAATGGGAATAATCCAAAATCAAATTGTTCTGCTCCACCAATTACTTTTACCAACATTGAACTTGCCAATCCAAATAAAAAGTAAAGCGCTAATAAACCTTCAATAATAGTGTTAGCAGAAATATTTTTGCTGAGGTATTTATTACCTTTCCAGGAATCCTTTAAGCTATTGATATTGAATTTCGGAGTTCTAACAAATTCACTTCTTTTTCTTCTGTGTCCTTCTAGTACAGCAATAGAGTTATGTAAAGAGAATCCCATTGCAATAGAGAAGAAGGCAAAGAAATTACCGATGTATTTAAAGAAATTTCCAAACCCTTTTCCGTTATTGTTTCTGTAAGTAAACCAGTAACAAATAAAGAAGATAATAGTACTCATCACGAAGAAGCTCATGATCACAAAATAAGCACTTAGGTGACCGTAATAGTTCTTAATGTATAACATAGGAATACTTAATACACCAACAATAAATACGTTTAAAAACATCGTACTATTTAACAGGTGTAATACTCCATGAAATTTGGTTTTAAATGGGATGTTTTTAGCTGTGATGACACGCTTAAACATTTTTTGGAAGTTTTCTGCACCTCCTTTATTCCATCTAAATTGTTGCGAACGAGCAGCACTAATTACTACTGGTAATTCAGCAGGTGTTTCAACATCTTCTAAATATTTGAATTTCCAATCTTTTAATTGAGCTCTATAGCTTAAGTCTAAATCTTCTGTTAGGGTATCTCCTTCCCAGTTTCCAGCATCAATAATACATTGCTTTCTCCATACTCCTGCTGTACCATTAAAATTGATAAAATGTCCTTTAGAATTTCTTCCTACCTGCTCTAAAGTAAAGTGAGCATCAAGGGCAAATGCTTGAATTCTGGTTAAAAGAGAATAATTTCTGTTGATATGTCCCCAACGGGTTTGCACCACTCCAATATCTTCATTTTTAAAATGAGGAATTGTTTTTTGTAGCCAACATTTTTGAGGAAGGAAATCGGCATCAAAAATGGCAATAAGATCACCTTTGGCAATTTCTAAACCTTCTTTTAAAGCTCCGGCTTTAAATCCGACACGATTTTCTCTTCTGATATGTGAGATGTCTAATCCGGTTTTTTGAAGCTCAGCAATTTGTTGTGCAGTGGCGTCAACAGATTCGTCTGTAGAATCGTCTAAGACCTGGATTTCTAATTTTTCTCTTGGATATTCTAGTTCAGCTATATTGTTTAATAAACGTTCAGTTACATACATTTCATTGTATAGAGGCAACTGAATGGTCACATACGGAACTTCTTTTGGGTTGGATAAATCTAATATTTCATCGGTATCAACTTTCTTTCTAGCTCTTACATAATTGATCAGTAAATTTAACTGAGCTAAGGCATAGAAGAAGATAATAAGTAGCGATACCGAATAAATCGCCATTATAAAATAAGAAAGAAAAAGAATAAAACTATTACTGTCCACGGCTATTTGAAACTATATTTAAAAATCCAACTCAAAATTTTGATGCCTGCAAATATAGCACCTTTTATTGTACCAGACACCTTAGAAACCCCAATTCTTTTTTTATATCGAACAGGAACTTCAATATATGAATATTTCTTTTTCAATACTTTAAGCTGCATTTCTACCGTCCAGCCATAAGTTTCGTCTTGCATGTTTAAGGATTGAAGGGCAGGATATTTAATGGCTCTAAACGGACCTAAATCTGTGAATGTCGATCTAAAAAATAAAGTCATTAATGTTGTTGCCAACCAATTTCCAAAAACTTGCTGCGGAGTCATAGACCCCTCTTCACGTAGCAATTTTGTTCTGGCTCCAACTACAAAATCGATATCTTTTTCAAGAATAGGAGCCACAATTTTGGTGAGTTCTTCAGGGTAATCTGAATAATCACCATCTAAAAATACAATAATTTCAGGTTTTTCATCAAACTCAGCTATATAATCCAGGCCTTTTAGACAGGCAAAGCCATACCCTTTTCTAGTTTCTGTAAGTACAGTAGCACCAGCTTCAGTAGCTACTTGAACAGTTTGATCTGTAGAATTATTATTAACAACAATAACTTCCTCAACGATATCTGGAATTTCTGTAATAACCTTACCAATAGATTCTTCTTCGTTATAAGCAGGAATGATGACTTTTATACGTGTCATTAATTTGTTGAATTAGAAGTGCAAATGTAGGTTTTATTTGCAATTTACTTTCATTTCCTCGGAAAGAATCATGGTTTTATCCTCTTGATATTCCTTTTCTTTTTGAACTTCACAATAACGTTTTTTTCCACATCGTAAATAGCGAGGTCTACAGGATGAAATTGAGACTAAAAACAAAGTAATAACTAATATGTTGATTAACTTTTTCATTTTCATTTGGTCACCCTGAATTCATTTCAGGGTCTTTATTAATTGTATGTTAGACACTGAAACAAGTTAAGTATGACATTTATTTGTTAACTATAGGTGCTTATTTCAAATCAGATAAATTATTATCTCTCTTAAAGCTACGAAAATCAAACCATTCTCCCACTTTTTTTCCTTTTGAATATTTTTCGGCAGATTTCAATTTTTCATTCTTGTACTTTAAACAATACCCATTTTTAGTTCCGTCTTTTAACTGACATTTATGTTTCACTTTTCCCTTAGTGTCATAGAATAACCACCAATTGTTCTTTTTCCCTTTTTTAAAGTGACCTTCTTTTTCTTTACTTCCGTCTGGTCTGAAGTAATACCAATATCCTGTTTTAAGATTGTATTTAAAATGACCTTCTTTTTCCTTTTTCATGTTGTTGAAATAGAATTTCCAATATCCGGTTTTGGAACCATTATCAGATATCCAACCTTGCTCTTTTACAGTACCGTTTTCATAATATTCTTTGTGGTAAGATTTTCCAAGAAAAAAGAATCCGATAATAATTAAACTAACTAGAGACTTCATAGTATTACATCATTTTAAATAAATCGATATCGTTTCCTAAGATTACTTCAGGTTCTTTCATCCTGTTTTCACCATCCTGAGGAGTGTTTTCTAACTTTAAAACTCCACGAGGACAAACAGCACTACAGATACCGCAACCTACACAACTTGCTCTAACAATATTTTGACCTTTTTGTGCATAAGCTCGAACGTCAATTCCTTGTTCACAATAAGTCGAACAATTTCCGCAAGAAATACATTGTCATCCGTTAGTTGTGATTTTAAAACGAGACTTAAAACGTTGGAATAATCCCATGTAACCTGCCATAGGACAACCAAAACGACACCATACTCTACTTCCCAGAACAGGATAAATTCCAACTCCCACTACACCAGAGAAAGCCGCACCAACACCAAAGCCATACCATTTTTTAAGGAACTTGCTTTTTACTAAAAATACGTCTGAACTTCCAGTGAGATATGCGTAAAGAATTGCGCCGAAAATTAGTCCGAGTATCACAGTTCCTACTAAAATAAATTTATTGTGACTACTTAATTTTAAATACGTATACAACATGGCTCCGAAAGAAATACCAACAAAAATTAAAGCCGCGATTGGGAATGTCGTTTTATCGATAGTAAATAATTTGATGTCAAATTCTTTTCCTGAGAAATAAGTGTAGAAAACAGCAATAGTCATGATTAAAACAAAGACCATAATACCGTGAATTAACCAACGTTCAATTTTCCATGCCGATAATTTTTTAGACGATAAATGTCTAAAAGGATCTCCTGCAGTTTCAGCTAATCCTCCACATCCACATACCCACGAACAATACCATCTTTTTCCAACATAATAGGTGAGTACTGGTGTGATAACAAGAAACAAAATAACGGCCCAAAAAAAGTAAAATAATCCAGATGGACCTACATTTTGTTCTACTTGCATGGCGTTCAGATACCAACTTTCAGTAATGTAATAATTAAGTGGCCAGATTTGCTTTAAATCTTTAACAAAATATGGTTTGTCGGCGTTAAGGCCTTCGAGAATTTCAGGAATAAAATAAGCTAAAATAAGCTGTGACATGATCACTACTACTGTTCTGATAATCTGATAACGATTATGTCTGTATTTGTAAATAAACTTAATTCCTAAAGACAGAATTAATAAACTGTAAATAGTTCCGTATACAAACCAATGACTGGCATTCTTACTCTTTAGTAACTGACTTAAAGGATCGAATAAAGCAACAATTCCCGTATTGGTTCCGTCTGTTCCAGCTCCGTTTCCTAAGTATTGAGGAAACCAGTATAATAGCACATAGAATCCGGTTAATAGAATACCTAAACTCCATGCCCAAACACCTCTATTGGATAAGGTGTTGAACCAAACATGGTTGTTTTTTATTCCTTCAGGATGTAATAAATAGGTTCTTCTGGAGTAAATAAATGTCCCGATAAAGATCATCCCTAATGAAAGAGCCAGAAAGATACTGTTGTTCTTAAAATCCACTCCAGCCCAAGCTAAGAGAAGGATAAGTACTCCAACTATGGCAGTTCCAAAACTAACTTTTTGAATTGGATCTAATTTTACTTTATGCGGATTTGAAATCGCGTAACTTGTATTTTTTGATTCCATAGTTTTAGTTCGATAAGTTTAATATGCGTTTCCAGCTTCTTTTTTTAGTTTTCAAGCTCGTGTCATATTCACTATTAAAGTAGTTGATAATCATGTCTTCATATTGCTCATAAAATTCAGGATCAAAGTTGACATCTTTTAAATGTTCCATTACATAAAATACGTCTCTTTTTTCGGTTAGCCATTTATCAAAAATTTCATGACGCATACGAATACCAAAGGTGTTAATACCTAAAAAGAGTTTTGATTCTTTGTGGAAGGCTACTGTAATGCATTTTTTGCTGCAAGGGGCCATCCAATGAAAGGTTTCCTGGTAGTCTGGTTTGATTTTATCACTAAATACCCATCCGTAAGTTTGATACTCAATATCAAGGAATTTAGCCGAGTTGAACCAGTGTCCTGGATTGTATTGTTTTCTATTGCCACAGATGGTTTGTGCTACAGTTTCTCCCATCATTCTCCCAGTATACCATACGGCTTCAATAGGCCTTCGTTGCCCTATAGCGTCACGTTGTTCGGCACAATCACCAATGGCATAGATATTATTAAAGTTTGTTTCTAAATATCTGTTTACTAAAATCCCTCTTCCAGTTTCAATTTCAGAATCTTTTAAGAAGGCTATGTTTGGAGAAACACCAGCGGTTAATCCAACAATATTACAAGGAAGTTCCTCACCTGTTTCTTGTATGATGACACTTTTTACTCGTCCATTTTCATCTGCTTTAATCTCTTGTAGGTTTGAACTTAACCTCAAATCGATGTGATGTTCGAGTATATGCTTATTGATCATTTCAGATTCTCCGTCAGGTAGCACACCATTCCAAAAACTAGATTCACGGACTAGAAAGGTTACTGGAATATTTCTTGAACGAAGCATTTCTGCTAATTCAATGCCAATTAATCCTCCTCCAACAATAACGGCTCTATTACAATCCACAGAATACTGTTCCAGCAGATCCAGATCCTGTTTATGATACATACCCATTACCCCATCTAAATTTTGTCCGGGCCATCCAAACTTATTGGGTTTAGAGCCTAAGGCCAAGATGAGTTTATCATAGGCCATGGTAGATTGATCATCCAAAACCAATTCTTTTTTATCCGTATGAATATGAGTGACATAAGCTTTTTTTAATTCGATTCTGTTTTTCTCCCAAAACCAATTTTCATAAGGTTGTGTGTGTTCAAATTTCATATGACCCATATAGATATACATAAGGGCGGTTCTGGAGTAGAAATAATCTGTTTCACCAGAAATTATGGTAATGCGTTTATTGCTATTTTTCCTGATATGTCTGGCAGCGGTAATCCCTGAAATACCATTTCCAATAATGACAATATGTTCTTCCATAAAAAGCGAATTGATGCATGATGAGTCGCCATTAAATTTAAAAACTTA
>JABSPN010000004.1:21461-23222 GCA_013214425.1 Flavobacteriaceae bacterium
GTATTTAGAATTGTTATAAATTAAAAACCAATTTGTGTTAGCTGTCTAATATTTTAACTATCAATAAGTTATTTGTTTTTTTATAAAAAGCAAACACAAATAGAAAAACGGCTATCATGAAAAACATCACTCGCTGTTTAATTTTTCTCCGGACTTGTTTCTACTGAAATGCCTAAGGAGAAAGAGAAGCAACCTTTGTAGCCAATGATCCTGTTACTTAGCTTTTAAGTGGAAGTGTGACAATACAATTTTTATCTAACGGAACGAAATCTGTTGAATTTAAAGCTGATTTTACCACAGTTTAAGTACTTCGTTTAGAAGTCTTTTTAGCCAAGGGTGTGATACTCAATACAGGTACAGATGTCAAGAAAAGTATACAATAATTACAAGATGATAAAGGCGGAACAGATTTAGGAAAACCCATTGCATACTATAAGATTTTTAAGATGTCTTCAAGTATTGATATCGATGCGTTTAATTATGTGTTTATTCAATGTACTCAGGCTAATTTATTGGGGGTAATGTGGTGTTTTGAGTATCGATAATCAGGAGTTAAATAATTTTAACATCCATACTAATCCAATATCAAATTTGGTAACAATAGCTGCAAAAACTAATGGTCTTACATTAAAAGCCTGTGATGTTTAGGGAATCAAGTAAAAGTATCACATGTCGGCTCTATTGATCCTTTAGATTTGAGTTCAGGAGTATACATTATTGAAATTACTTCAGGTTCTAAAAAAATAGTTAAACCTGTGGTCAAGAATTAATTAAGATTGTATTTTAGGGAAGTCAAAAATACCCTTAAGAATCGATTAATTATGAAAAGAATCATCTATTCTCTGTTCTTCTGCACTTTGTTTCTTCAACTTTCATGTAAAGGTCAGGAAGACACAAAAATCAATGGAGTCAGTTTTGTTGCTTCTCCTGATGTAGCCAAGCAAGAACATGTAGATCCGGTAATAAAGATAAATGCCAATAGTGCTGCTATCATGCCTTTTGGATTTATACGTGATTTAACGAATCCAGAAGTTCGATATAATTCAGACAGGCAATGGTTTGGAGAAACTAAAAAAGGGGCTAAGCAATACATTGAGTTGTTGCATAAAAATAACATTCAGGTGATGCTGAAGCCTCAAATTTGGGTTTGGAGAGGAGAATTTACCGGAAACATTAAAATGAATTCAGAAGAAGATTGGAAAGCTCTTGAAAGTTCTTATTCGAAGTTTATTTTAGATTATGCTGATCTGGCCCAAACTACTCAGGTTGCTTTATTTTGTATCGGAACTGAATTGGAACAATTTGTAAAACTCAGACCCGATTACTGGAAACAACTCATTAAAGAAATCAGAAATATTTATAAAGGCAAACTTACCTATGCTGCGAATTGGGATGAATATCCTAAAACTTCTTTTTGGCAGGATTTAGATTATATTGGAATTGATGCGTATTTCCCAATTTGTGAGGAAAAAACTCCTTCTTTAGAGAATCTGAAAAAAGGTTGGGTAAAACATAAGACAGCTATTAAGGGTATCTCTGATAAATATCAAAAGCAAATTTTATTTACCGAGTTTGGTTATCGAAGTGTTGATTTTACGGGTAGTAAACCATGGGAAGTCGATTATTCTAAAACCTCAGTTAATCTTCAAGGGCAAGTGAATGCTACGCAAGTAATTTTCGATACGTTCTGGCATGAAGAATGGTTTGCCGGTGGGTATATCTGGAAGTGGTTCATACACTACGATAGAGCAGGAGGTGAGG
>JABSPN010000040.1 GCA_013214425.1 Flavobacteriaceae bacterium
GATTCTAAAAGGCTTACACGATACTGAAAAACAACTATATAGCGAAACTGCCAATCATTTTTTCAAGCACTTCAAAGGCTCCGATAGTATTCCAGATTATGAGTTAAGCGAGGTCTCGTTAAGACCTGTCTTTCAACAACTAAAAAGTACTGATAGTATTGAAAGGCAAAAAGCATTAAACTCTTTTGATTATAATTATTTTTATAAAGAAGACCTTGATCTTCTTCATAATGCCTTAACCTATAATTATAAAGATGCTGGTATTACAAAAGAAAAAATTATTTCAGCTTTAGCTGAAATTGGAGATAGCACCTCTATTCAGGTTCTAAAAAATGAATATCCAAAATTAGGAGAGGATAATAAAGCACACTTTTTAATTAATATTTCCAATTTTAATTCTGCGAATAAATTTAAAGTATATGAAGAGTTATTATTTAATTCTCCTCCTATTAATTATAATATTTCATACCATGATCTGCTAAGCCCTTTAAATGATTCCTTAGCTATTGTAAACGAAAATTTGGATAAAGTTTTTGCTCTATCTGAACATCCTGAAATGAGATCGCGAATACTCATTCTTTTAAACTCTTATATTCAAGCAGAAGATAATTACAAATCAAAGTTTTATTCAGATTATTATAGTGATCTGCTCAATAAAACCAAAAGCTATTTTAATGAGTATAAAAGTCGAGTAAGCAAGGCTAAAGAAAATGATTATATCTTCAGTGATGAGGTTTATTGGTCATTACGATTTATGAATACCTTAATGAGTGATCATAAAAATGTTGATTGGCTAACCAATGCTGTGCTTAATTTTGACTATAAAAACAATTGGTACAAATCAGAGGCCATTACAGCCAGAATTCTTAACGACTTGCCGATTGAAAAGAAAAAATTAGTCTACTATCTTAATGATAAGGAATACAGAAATGACATTATTAAGGTACTATTGGAAAAAGGTCGTAGGAAAGATATTCCCAAAAAATATTTAAAGATCGAATCGTATGCAAAAGACTGTCTTTATGAATACCTAATTAATCATGACGATTATCCTTCTGAGATTAATTCTTTTGACAAATTCACGCATCAAGGTAAAGAGTTTTATGCTCTTACTTTTCATTATGATACAAAGAAGACAAAAGAAACTAAAGAGTATTTAGCTGTTGTTGGACCAATAGACAGTGGAACTACTGTGAAAAACCCAGAGAAATGTTATCATGTAAATTCTGATTGGGAGCTCATTAAAAAAGATTGGGAAAAGGCAGCAAAAATTTTAGCAGACAGCCTTCTCAAATAAATAAAGGTGAGCTAATAGCTCACCTTTTCAGTTTTATCTAGATTAATTTGGTGCTTCTTTAGTGATCGTAACATCATGCGGATGGCTTTCATGAATTCCTGATGAAGTAATTTTGACAAACTTCCCTGTTTCTTTTAAAGTCGCAATGTCTTTGGATCCACAGTATCCCATACCAGCTCTAAGACCTCCAACAAATTGATGAACACTTTCAAACAACTCTCCTTTATAGGGAACACGTCCAACTATTCCTTCAGGAACAAGTTTTTTGATATCATCTTCTACATCTTGGAAATATCGGTCTTTAGATCCTTTTTTCATGGCTTCAACAGAACCCATTCCACGATAAGACTTAAACTTTCTACCCTCATAAATAATTGTTTCTCCTGGAGATTCTTTAGTACCTGCTAATAAAGATCCTAACATCACACAATCGGCTCCAGCTGCAATAGCTTTTGGAATATCACCTGTATAACGAATACCTCCATCAGCAATAACTGGAACACCGCTACCTTTAATTGCTGCCGCTACTTCCAATACTGCAGAAAATTGTGGAAATCCTACTCCAGCTACAACTCTAGTTGTACAGATAGAACCAGGTCCAATACCAACTTTCACAGCATCTGCTCCATTTTCAACTAAATACTTCGCGGCTTCAGGTGTTGCAATATTTCCTACAACAACATCTAAGCCTGAATGTGCTTCTTTAACTCTTTTCAATACCTCAACAACACCTTTTGTATGTCCGTGAGCCGTATCAATAATCACAGCATCAACTCCGGCTTGAACAAGAGCTCCTGCTCTCTCTACAGCATCATAGGTTACTCCTAATGCAGCAGCAACACGTAAACGTCCGTATTTATCTTTATTTGCTGTAGGTTTAAGTGTTAGTTTGGTAATATCTCTAAATGTAATCAACCCAACTAATTTATTATCTGAGTTAACCACTGGAAGTTTTTCAATTTTATTTTCTTGTAAAATAACTTCTGCATCCGTAAGTGATGTTCCTTCACCAACAGTCACCAAATTTTCGGAAGTCATGACTTCAGCAATTGGTCTTTCGTTATTTTTCTCAAAACGTAAATCGCGATTCGTTACAATTCCGATAAGTTTATCATCAGCATCAACAATAGGAATACCCCCTATCCTATGTTCTTTCATATTCCGTTTTGCATCAGCTACAAGCGCATCTTTGGGTAAAGTCACTGGATCGATGATCATTCCTGACTCGGCTCTTTTCACTTTCCTAACTTCATTTGCCTGTGCTTCAATGGTCATGTTCTTATGTAACACTCCAATACCACCTTCTCTAGCAATAGCTATAGCCATGGCACTTTCAGTTACCGTGTCCATTGCTGCTGATACAATAGGAACATTGATGGTAATGTTTCTAGTAAATTTTGTTTGAATACTTACTTCTCTCGGGAGGATTTCTGAGTAGGCAGGTACCAAAAGAACATCGTCATATGTTAAACCTTCACCTACAAATTTAGAATCGTGTGCTTTCATCGCAATTACTAATTAATTGCGAACAAATATAAGATATTTAACGAGATTACTAGTATTAATGGAAGAATAAATATACTATAGTTTAGGACAACGCTTACAGTTACTCTTTCCTTTCTTTTTGTACTTCTTACAACATTTCTTCTTTTTATCCTGACAATCATTAGAACAGCTACTTACGATTAGCGAACAATGAGAATTAATAAAAATAGGTTCTTGCAACATTTTATTTTTAATTAAAATAATTCTAAATAATGGCAAATCTACAAAAAAAAGATGCTACCTTAGGTAACATCTCTCATAATATTTATCAACAATTATTGTTGTGTATCTTCTTGAGTATTAATAAAGCTCATAATATCACGATCAAAAATATAATGACCCGTTTTATCATCACCTATTATCGTCAATTTGTCTAATATACTTCTGGCCATTGCTTCTTCTTCTAATTGCTCTGAAACATACCATTGCATAAAATTATGAACATTGTAATCCTTATGCTGTAGACATTCAAATATAATTTCATTAATTTTCTGAGTAACGAATTCTTCACTTGACAAAAAATCTTCAAACAGTTCATTTAATGAACTAAAATCTGACTTGGGTTTTTCCAATGCTGGTATTTCAGCATTCCCTCCTCTTTCATTGATAAACTTAACTAGTTTAATCATATGTTGACGTTCTTCTTCTGAATGCGTATAGAAAAAATCGGCTATTCCGTTATATCCGTTAGCATCTGCCCAGGAAGCCATCGCCATATAATGCATAGAAGCATTAGCTTCATACTTGACCTGGTTATTTAAAAGTGTTTCTATTTCTGGTTTCATATTTATATTCTCTTTGTTTAACAAAGTTAAGGTAATTCATGAGTTAATAAACAGACTTTCAAAATTTATAATTAGTCTTAGTCTGGTTAAGCATTAAAAGAAACAAACCCTTTTTCTCATATTGCTGCTATGATAATAAAAATAGTATTCTAATCTCCATCGGTATCAGTAGAAGTGATAATTACTGAAAGTATGTTTCGAGCATCAACAGCAATCCAGACATTTAAAGCTGTCAGTTTGGAATGAAGCATTTCCACTTCTTTTGGATGACTGATTACTGCTTCTTCTAGCGGAACAGGAATTGCCTCAATAGCCTGATTGATTTCTATAATTGATTTACTGATACGATCATTAATTAAATTATCTTTTGAAATTGAACTAATATATTGAGAAATATTTGAATGTTTCTCTGTAAAAAAAACTTCTTCTATAACTTTGATAGATTCAGACAAAAGCTTTAATGATTCCTGACTGTAAGGAGCTTGAACCAGATCTGGGTTTGCTCTTGGGGAATTTTCCAAACCTCCTGGCTTACCAATTTTAGTAACTTTTGAGGTATTGACTGAATTATAAAGTCCGTTAAAAAGCATATTAAATGATTCATTAATTCCAGAACCATTATTATCGATAAATGTTTTTGTATAATTCTTCCCCTCTTCCTTCCATATATTCAACAATCGATTGGATTGAAGCTTTAAAAATTTGGTAGCAAGTTTTAAATATTGCTTTCTCTTGGGCGACTGTTCAAATTTTTCGTTAGCAGAAGAAATATCCGTTTCAAATAATAAATATTCAATAGCAGGTATAGCCTTTATTTGTGGACTAATAGCTTTTACTGACTCTTCATTAATTTCATTATTTTCAATAAAATTTTCTATCGAATTTGGAACAGTAGGCCAATTATTAATGGCTCTATTTATAAAGAGTGATTTAGCCTTTCCAATATGAAAATTATAAGTTCTCTCATAAGCAAGAGCTGTTGTAGTCCATTGGTCTCTTAATACTTTTAAATTGTTCTCATTCGATTCATTAACATATATCTCTGCAAAATCATCTAGTCGACTGGCTTCAAGATCAAAATTTCTTAATGTTGGTAAAATAATTTGATGCGTAACTTCTAAGAGAAGCTGAGGAACATCAAAATTTTTATTTTCATTTGTTGGCTTTACTTCTTTCTTACATCCAGAAATTAATATCAAAAAAGATGTAAGAACTATTGTTATTTTTTTCATTAAAATAGTTTAAAGTGAATTTACAAAGTCTATAAGTTGTTTTCGCTCTTTAACCGATAATTTCATAAACTCTTGTTTACTTTTTTCAGCTTCACCCCCATGCCATAAAATTGCTTCTTCTATACTTCGAGCTCTACCATCATGTAAAAAGTTGGTGTGTTCATTAACTGTTGAGATTAAACCTATTCCCCAAAGAGGTTGAGTTCTCCATTCCCTTCCTGTTGCCATAAAGTCTGGTCTATTATCGGCTAAATCATCTCCCATATCATGTAATAAAAAATCCGAATAAGGTTTAATTGTAATGTTTTCAAGATACTTATTGAATGGAAAGCCTCCCGTTTTCTGATTAATGGCGTGACAGCCTTTACAATTGAGCGCATTAAAAAGCATTTTTCCCCTTAAAACAGATTCTGTTTTAAAATTTCTTCTGTTTGGAACAGCTAGAGATGTTTGATAAAACAGCACTTTATCTAATTGCGTATCGGTTACTTCAGGCTCACCACCATTCGGAGATTCAACACATTCTTTTTGCAAATCAGGACAATTATTTTCGTTAAAAATAGTAGTGGTTAAACCCATATCACCATTAAAAGCGTCAGCAATTTGAACTTTTAAAGAGGGAGCATTAGCTTTCCAACCATATTTACCAAGGTCCATTTTATTTAATTCAGGATTCCAAACATAATTTGGTCTTCCAGAAATCCCATCTCCATTTTTATCAAATTCGTCTTCATATTGTAATATCTGATCGTCTGGTAAGGCACTAATCAGTCCTAAACCAATAGTTTGTTGACCTATTCTAGGCGACATAAGAACATCTGTTCCCAAGGGTCCAAATTGTTCTTCTGAAAATGAATATATAGGTTTTATAAGCTCGAATTGATTTCCATCTGGATAGGCACCTCTGATTGTATCATATGTAGCAATTATTCTTGCTTCAAAAGGAATTCCTCTATTGCCTCTATCTTGAATTTGTTTTCCATAATTTGGATAGGCTACTGGTCCGCCATGTTCATCTACACCATTTTTACTAATTCTCATTAAGAAACCACTGGATAATTTTCCATTTTTTAGTGGTTTACCTCTGCCATCTTTAAAATGACAACCCGCACATGCTCTAGCATTAAATGTAGGGCCTAACCCATCTCTCGCAGTTGTGGATGCGGGTGAAGAAACCCAAGATTGGTTAAACAAGGAGTTCCCCGTAGCGAATTTAGCCTTTTCTCTAAAGGACAGTCCAGGTATTTCAAAACCAAAAGCATTTGAACTTGTAGAATTCACTCCTAAAGGACCCGTAAGCAATTCTTCTCCTTCTTCATACAAGGCAATATAATCGTCTTTTTCAGGCTTACAACCTGCTAAAAGAAATAAAAAAATTACGCTCAAAAAAAATATTCTCATAACCCTCTTCCAAGTTAAAAAAACCAATAAACCCATTGGTATACTTTAAAACTTCGTATCAAAGTTATGACAATTCTGATTCAAATACAATTCAACTTTTACCTCAGATTGATTCCGATACTATTTGCAGAGATACTTATTTGATCACTCAAAGCTTGTAAAGAAACAACCGCTTGCATTATAGGTCCGAAATCGGAATCAGAAGAAGATTCTCTTGTAATCAGATAATCAAAATGATCCTTGCTATTGGCGATGATTGTCACTTTTTTCATCACGTCATCAGCAGCTTTTTTAAGTTTTTCGGCTTCTGTTTCATTTTCTTGTTTTACCAGATCATAAAACGAAACACCAGAAATTTTATCATAGTTACCAAAAACAACATTGTTAACCCCAAGAGCATTCGCATAAACATCTCTATGTGTGTTATCAGAAAAACATGAATGTTCATCTTCCTGTCCAGAACCTTCCAAGCCATCTGTAGAATCAACTGGGGCAATCATTCTTTCTGAACTCAGCTCATCACCTGCCATGAAAAAAGCACCATTAACTAATTGTCGTAATGCTACTTTAGGATCTAATTTTTCAAAAACAATTCTATATTCTCCTTCTTTACTCCAGGTATCCGCCAAACTTTTTAAATCTGCTACCAATAAACTTGTAACTATCTTTAAATATTGCCCTCTTCTTTCTGCATTTATATGGGTTGTATAATCAGTAAATGCTCTATTACCAGGAAGATTATCTTTTGGAGAACTATTATCTTGTCCCCACAAAAGGAACTCTATAGTGTGCCAACCGGTGCTAATAGATTTATCAGTTACTTTTTCATTTAAATCTACCAAAAGAGATTGGGTAATTGTTTTAGTTGAATCGGCAATTATACTCCTGTAATCACCTGCAAATTCTTCCGTACCAGCTTTTACATAATCAATATAAGCTTCATCTATAGGCCAGGCGTTCATTTGTGCTTCATTTGCGATTCCCCATGGAGCAATGCCACTCATTTTAACATCTATTGGACTGTTGGTTTCTCTGTAAACCTCAGTTTGACCATATATTTCTCTGGCAACCAGCCATGCTTCTTTTGCTTTTTTTAACCCATCTTCGGTTGGATTTTCTAAAAAATCGTTTATGGCGCTTTGCATTGATAATGCAGTAGTATAACTATCTAAATATGATTTTGATACCAACCTCGCGTAATTAGCAATCACATCAGATTCTGTTAACTTATTTTTTGAACATGAGTTAAAAACAAAGATCAGTATAAGTAATGAAAAAAGGTTATGTGTTTTCATATTTGTATTATTTGAAATGATAACTTATCATTGTGTTATCGATGTTATAATTTTATTTGTAATGTAGCATACCAATTTCTAGGAGATGATGGAATTATTCCTGGTCCTGGATATCCAGTAGCTCTCCTTGTAAAATAACTATTATCCAATGCGTTATTTACTCCAGCCTCCAATCTAAACCTTTTATAGGTATAGGCGATGGAAATATCCAATATATCATATGCTGGAATAATTCCTATAATACTTCCAACATCTGGATCTACAGAATTGGTTGAATCAGTAAATTGATCTGATAAATACGTGTATTGCACACTTGAACTTAAATTTTTATACCCAAAACGAATACCCGTCTTCAAGTTTACATCTGGAATAAATTCTACTGAATTTCCTACAGTACCATTCACTATTGCATCTGTGTATTCAGAAGTAATAAAAGAAGTATTTAAAAAGTAATTTAACTGAAATTCTTTATTCAAATTTAAGATTTTTCCTATGTTAAAATCTAAAAGCGATTCAACACCTAAAATTCTTGCATCCCCAATATTAGTTCGTAATTGACCTAAATTATTTACAGGTGGAATTTCAGTAAATAAAAACCCTATTCGATTATTGTAAAATAAGCTAAAAGCACTTACATCATATGACAACCAATTTTTCCATCGTCCCCTAACTCCCAAATCTAAGGTAAATCCCTTTTCATCATCTAAATTAGGATCGACTCCATTCGAGGGGTTCACAATATTCACATCAGAAAAAGTGATAGAGCGATAGTTTTGAGAGAGGTTTCCGTAGAATTCTATCGAATTATTGATTTTATAACTTGCTCCCAAACCTAATAATACAAACGTACGTTCCTTTGAATCATCTATCACATTGGTTTCATTACCTATCGGTTTACCAGCTCCATCAAAATTGGTTCTTCTAGACTCACACAAACTCTCGGTTTTAATATATTCGAATCTTGCGCCAGCTGTAATAGAAAATTTATCCCATAGGTATATTACATGCTCTCCAAACAAAGCCACATTCAAGTTCGGATTGTCAAAATTACCGAAAGTACTGTAATTAGGAAATTGATCGGCAGCTGAAGAAAAATCAGGATTAGAACCGTTAGAACCTGGACCTTGAAAATCTGAATTATCAGCTTTATAAAACTTAGCGCCTAATAAATATGTTGCGCTTTTATCACCTAAGTTGTACTGACTTAAGAGTCTGGTTTCAAATCCGAAGTTATTAAAATCACTTACTAGAAGTTCTCGTGCTCCACCTGGATCAGCCAAGTCTACTCGCCTATTTCTAAACCCTATAGCACTTCTGGAGGCATTCAAGCCAAAAAAGTTAATTGAAGCATTGGTTCTTTCAGAGAATGCATGATCCAATCTTAAATTGTATAATAACCAATCTACTTCAAACCAATTTCTAGCTCTATTACTCTGTAAGGGATCATCATCAAACATTGCATCGGTTAATCCACCTGCTTGTTGTGCTAAATATCTTAAGTAACTTACCTCTCCCGATACTTTAGTATTTTCGTTAAACTGATATCCTAAATGTCCGAATACATTTTTTGATTCAAACTGTGAGTTAGGTCTGAAACCATCTCCTCTCTTATAATTGAAATAAGAATAATAGCTGAATTTATTTTTTGTCCCACTGATACTTGTAAAATTGGTAAACAAATTAAACGACCCCAAAGTGTTTCTGGTAATAATCTCAAAAGGTTTTTCAGGATTAGGCTTTTTCAGTACAAAGTTTATTAAACCTCCAAATTGAGTTCCATATTGCAATGAAGCTGCCCCTCTGATCACCTGTATTTCTTCTAAAGCCTCAGCTGGTGGACTGTAATAACTCTCTGGATATCCTAAAACATCAGCACTAATATCATATCCATTTTGTCTTGTATTAAAATTAGATGTCCTATTTGGATCTAAACCTCTACCTCCAATATTTAATTGCAAACCAGCATCATCATTTTGATAAATATTAAGTCCAGAAACTTGGTTATATATCTGTCTGGCATTATTAGAGGCTAGGTTTGCCATCGATTGATCTAACTGAACTACTTCAGTTTTTTTACCTGCATAAATCGCTGTTCCCTCTATATCCTTTAATCTCTTTAATGCGAATACCTGTGCTTTTCTAGCACGAACCACTACTTCATCCATCTCTTCGGAAAGGTTTTCTAGAGAGCCATTTATTGTAGTAGTTCCAGATATGGTTATCGTTTGTTCGTTTACTTGAAAAGATTCCGCATAGAAAACTATCGTCATGGAGGTTTCTTTAGTTATAAACTCATAATATCCATCAGAATTTGTAGAGGCTAAATATCCTTTAGTTTTATTGTACACTTCCACATCTGCTAGTGGAGCTCCGGAATTAGCGGTTATTACTCCTGAAACTTTATTTTGGGCAACTGAAAAAAGCGTTGCCATAAAAAATATAATTAATACACTACAATCCTTTAATCTCATCTTTAAATGGTAATATCCAAGTTTTGGGTTTGAATGATTCTTTTTCTTTGTATAAATCGACTTCTGGGTCTATATATGGAACACTTAATCTTCCGTTTAATGCCACAAAGCATTCTACATAAACTTCCACGTTTTTATGTCCTTGACTGGAAAAGTGATCGCCTAAATAATGTGCGTATTCCAATATAAAGTCTGGTTGGAACGACATTTGTTTCTCCTGAAAAGCTGTCAGAAAATCTGAATTATTCACATAAAATCTTTTGCCAGTTTTTCCATCTACTATTTTAAAGTTGGCATAGCCCATCTTCTCCATTAACATTACTCTCCAAGAAAAACGATAACCTTCCTCTGTCCAAAACAACTCTCCTGGATAGGCAATATATCGAAAAGGCATCAGTAATTGTAACACAAAGAAACAACCAACAATGCCTAATGTTAGACGTCCTCTTCTAATTCTGTAATATTCTCCAATTGTAAAACGATTGGTATTACTCTTAAATACTGACCTTAAAAACGAAATGATTTTTTTATGAAAGCCTGGGCTAAAGAATATTAAGGCACTCACGATCATGATATAAGGAAACATTCCAATTGGAAACAATACATGAGTAAACACATGGAAAATTACAACGAAAGCAAATCCTAAAACTCTAGTCTTTCTGTAAAGCAATAAAAATGGAATAGCGATATCGTATAGCATTCCAGACCAACTCATAGCATAATGAAACCACTCTTGCTGCATTAGAGAATCACCAATTAACGGTAAATCATATTTAGAAGGCAACCAGATTTTTAATGGCATTGCTTTACCTAACCAATCTGAATTAACTTTTGCAATGCCTGCATAAAAGTAGACAATACTAATAAGAAGCTTTATGCTGTTGATTGTCCAAACAGGTATTTTTTTATAGGTTTTTTTAGAGAAATAACTATCTATAGAAAAGGCTTTGTTTAGCGGTAAAAAAATCAAAATAAAGCTCAGAATACTTATAAAGTAATAATGATTTAAATACGTAGTTTTATCCATGAGTTCTATATAGGTAAAACTCAGAAAAAAAGTAATGATTGCCAATCTGTATTGTAACCCGAGAGTGATCATGACTGAAGTTACTCCACAGATAATAAATAGCCAATAAGTATGTTCTCCTAGTGGTTTAACCCATTCAAAACCATAATATGAAAAAAAGAAAGAGGGTTCAATATACAGCTTTTCAATCCACCCATTATACCAAAATCTAATAATGCTAATTAGCATCAACACACCAAAACCAATCCTAAAAACAACCAAAGGTTCTATTGGTGTGGCTTTAGTGATGTATGTGGATTTGAAATTCATTAAAACAAAAAAGATTCTCATTAAAAAAATAATAATGAGAATCTTCAGTTAAATTATTAAAAAAGACTAATCTCCATCAGCATCTACAAAGTCTACAGATATATTAAATGCCTGAAGCATATCGACTTTGATTAACACTACAGCTAACTGCAACTGGTCATAAGCTTCTAACATTTTGTTATTATTGGTATTAATCTGATCAATATAATCATCAGTTAATAAACCAATTTGAGATTCAGCACTATTGAATTGATTTGTGATTAAAACACTTAAATTTTCTCCATCTTTTATTGTATTTAGGTAATCTAAGTACGATTTCATACTTTCACCTGTAACAGAAGAATTAAAATGCTTACCATTAAAGAAATCTTCAACTGCATGTAATCCGTCTAAGGTTAAAGTTTTAGAAATATCTTTTCTGTAAAAAGCCTCAACATTATCAGGTAAGGTGTTTGAAGAAAACACACCAGCTGGAATTCCGATCTTATTGGCTCTTAATCCTTTTTCATAATAGAAGATAAAATCATTAACTAATTTATTCACTGAACTTGTAGCTGTATTTCCACTACTGTTTACAAATGTATCTCTGTAAGAACCAGTCCAATCATTCAAAATATCCTGAGTTAATGTAGTCATTCTTGTAACAAGATCAGTAAGATAAGTTCTATATCCAGCCGCATTTGAATCAATAGAAAATTTATCTAAAATCTCATTATCAGTTGCTCCTAATCCATGCAACAAATAATCTATTCCAGGAAAACCTTGAGCATCATAACTATTTATTTGCGATAAATCATAACCTCCATTTGTAACATTTGATTCAATCTCTGTTGCGTTAGAAGGGTAGGTATTCATATTAAAATAGTAGTTAGTGCTTTCCGCCATTCCAATATTAAACAACTCTACAGATTGCCAACCTCTATAAGCATTAAACCAAGCAGTTCTTAATGCATTTAAATTAGTTTGATCTACAGTACCAGTAAAATTTGTTGTGGCTGTTTCCAAGGCGGTTAAATCGTTAGAAAAAGACTGGAATGCAGGTATAATAATATTATCTGCCCAGTTTGTAAGCATTGCACTTCTATCGAAATTATCACCTGAACCTCCTCCGTTTGAATTATCATCAGAGCTACAAGCGATTACTAATGCAATTAATAAAAAAATTGAGAACTTTTTAATCATCTTATTTCTATTTATTCTAAATAAACGATACAAAGGTATAAAAGACCTTAGTATAATCCTAATCCTATCGAACAAAAGCGGAATATGCAAATGTTGGATAGGATTAGAAATATTATATTTTATTTGTTTCTAAAAATTAGTTTGCAGCTTGGTCAACTGTAAATCCAAATCTAGAAGCAATAGTAGTAGACATTGTGTCTAATGTATCATCAGTAATATCCCAGAATCCATTTCCAGCTTCTAATTGAGTGATATATGCATCTACTTCTGATTTAGTGAAGTAAGGAGCATTAGTATCTGGGTTTTGCGTAAATTGCAAACTGTAAATGAAACCATATCCTTCTGAAAGATCATGGAAAGCACTTCCGTTGTCAGTCCCTAAGTTATTTTTACCAGTTTGTAAGTAGTAAACTGCTGTTACAGCGATAACTGTAGATACAACACTAGTATTAAACGACATTACTATTACTGGTTGTACTTCTGTATTAACTAATACTGAAACTGTAGTAGTATTAGTAAATCCAGTACTAACAAGTTTAACAAGTAATGGTCCGGTTTGTACAGAGGATGATGCTGTTTTTACTATTGTAGGGACAGTAAATGCTGTCG
>JABSPN010000400.1 GCA_013214425.1 Flavobacteriaceae bacterium
GAACATTTTTAGCTTTTGCAAATTCAATTTTGTTTAATTATATTTGTAATAAGTTAAACAACTTAAAATATGTTTGAATTAAATTCATTTTTAATTCTTATTTATTGATTCATCTCAAATCAACTCATCATGTTAAAACTTTTTAAAAGAAAATCTGAAAAAGAGAAATTACAATTACGTTACAAAAAATTGATGAATGAAGCTTTTGTTCTATCAACATCGAACAGGAAATTAAGTGATCAAAAGATTTTAGAGGCTGAAAATGTTATGAAACGAATTGAAACCTTATCATAACTAATTACTAATAACCGGTGATGACTAAGAAGCAATCAATAATTTTTTCAGAAAGAGATCTAGATCGTATCATTGAAATGTCATGGGAAGATCGAACTCCCTTTGAGGCAATTTATTTTCAGTTTGGATTGTCAGAAAAAGAAGTTATACAATTAATGAGAACTCAGCTCAAAAGATCTAGCTTCAATCTTTGGCGAAAACGTGTTAACAGTGGTAAAAGTCAAAAGCATTTACACAAAAGAAATCCAAATATAACTCGTTTTAAATGTTCGAGACAACGGCTAATTACTGGAAATAGAATTAGTAAACGCAATTGATGAAATTTAAAAATCAAACAGTATTTTTTCCCAAAAAACTATATGAAACTCAGTAACAAAGATATCTTAGATTTAGATCGAATTACTCGACTGAAACTGATTAATTCCATTACGGGTATTAAACCTGCTAATTTGATAGGAACTATACATGATGATGGGACAACAAATCTTGCAATTTTTAGTTCTGTGGTGCATCTTGGAAGCCATCCCCCATTATTGGGTTTTATTGCCAGACCAAGTAGTAAATCATCGGGACATACTCTTAAAAATATTACAGCAAACGGATTCTATACAATTAATCATGTCCTGTCAGACTTTAAAAAAAAGGCACATTATACCTCTGCGAAATTTGAGCGTACAATCTCAGAATTTGATTCCTGCTCATTGACTGAGGAATACATAGATGACTTTAAAGCTCCTTTTGTTAAGGAAAGTACTGTGAAAATTGGCTTACAATTAAAAGAAGTAATTCCTATATCCATAAATAATACGAGTCTTGTGATTGGGGAAATAGAACTTTTGATAACTCCTGATTCTATCATACAAAATGGTGACGTTGACTTAGAAAAACTAGGTAGTATTGGTGTGTCAGGACTAAATAGTTACTATAATTTAAGAAAAATAGCAAGATATCCTTATGTAAGAATCGATGAGGTGTCAAATTTTAACTTGTGAAAAAACAGCACTTACCTCAAAAAATATGTCCCATTTGTAAACGACCTTTCAACTGGAGGAAGAAATGGAAGAGAAATTGGGAAAACATAAAATATTGTAGTGAACAATGTAGGAGGAATAAAAATAAATGAAACAGGTACATCTCATATTTCCACATCAACTTTTTGAAGAGTTACCTCTTTTTGAATTGAATGTTCCTATTTACTTGGTGGAAGAGTATCTTTATTTTAAACAGTATATTTTTCACAAGCAAAAAATAGCATTTCATAGAGCTACGATGAAATCGTATGAAGCTTATTTAACAGAGAAGGGTTTTGATGTGATTTATATTGATTCAAATTGTAGTATATCTGATGTTAGAGACTTAATTCCTGAATTGAAACGCCAAGGTGTTCACCATATCAGTTTCATTGATCCTGATGATAATTGGTTGCAAAAACATATCGAAGTCTCTTGTTTAGAATGTCAGATTACTCGTACGATCTATGATTCACCTTTGTTCTTAAACAGTAAAGAAGAATTATCGGATTTCTTCCGTAGAAATAAAAAAAAATATTTTCATACAGTTTTTTATAAACAACAGCGTCAAAAAATGAATATCTTATTAAATCCTGACGGAAAACCTGAAGGTGGTAAATGGAGTTTTGATGCTGAAAACAGAAAGAAATATCCTAAAAAGAAGACACCTCCTGCTATTCAATTCCCCGATATTGATTCATATTATCTAGAAGCTAAGAATTACGTTAACTTGCACTTTTCTGACAACATTGGCAGTATTACAGACTTTAAACTTTACCCGACTGACTTCAAAAGTACACAAGCATGGTTCAAACAATTTTTAGAATTTCGATTTGCTGAATTTGGAACTTATGAAGACGCAATAGTAGTCGAGCATTCTTTTTTAAATCATAGTGTTCTTTCTCCGATGTTAAATGTTGGATTAATTACACCACAGTTTATAGTTGCTAATAGTTTGAGTTATGCCGATAAAAATAACATACCACTAAATTCTATTGAAGGTTTCATTAGACAAATAATTGGGTGGAGAGAATTTATAAGGGGTATGTATGAAAATAGAGGTAGTGATATGCGTATGATGAACTATTGGGGTTTTAATAAAAAGATTCCTTCCTCTTTTTATGATGGTAGTACAGGCATTCAACCCATCGATCTTATTATAAAAAAGGTACTCAAAACAGGATATTGTCACCATATTGAACGGTTAATGATTTTAGGGAATTTTATGATGTTATGTGAGTTTGATCCGGATGAAGTTTACCGTTGGTTTATGGAGCTTTTTATTGATGCGTATGACTGGGTAATGGTCCCCAATATATATGGAATGAGTCAATTTTCAGATGGTGGCTTAATGGCCACAAAACCTTATATAAGTAGCAGTAATTACATACTGAAAATGAGTGATTTTCAAAAAGGGGAATGGCATACTATATGGGATGGTTTGTTTTGGAGATTTTTAAATAAACACCGTGAATTCTTTTTGTCTAACCCAAGATTGAGCATGCTAATAAGAACCTTTGATAAGATGTCAATAGAAAAAAGAGCCTTACATCTTAACAGGGCAGAAGATTATTTAAAAAAAATAGAAGTGTAAAACAATTAAAGATGTTATATAATACGTCCTATAGGAACGAAAGTTTTTTAACCGAAAGTAAATTAATAGTTGGAAAAGCATTTTCAGTATTAGAAAGGCTGAAAATGGGAAGTGTGGGTTCTAGTAGAATGATAATTAAGGAATTCAGTAATA
>JABSPN010000401.1 GCA_013214425.1 Flavobacteriaceae bacterium
ACCCTGGAATGAAAATTTCATATGAAGCCAATGTTGGAGACTCCCCAGATGATAATTATTTCATTTATGCCAACCCGGAAACTGGACAAATGGAATGGTTAGGATATACTGTAACTTATGGAAAAGATGGTCCAAGTGATAGTGTTAGTTATATTAGGTATAATGATTGGATAGCAGTGAACGGATTAACACTGCCAAATTCATTACAATGGTATAACTCTGAAAACAATTCACCATCTAAACCAGTAGGAGATAGAGTAGCTTTTAAAAATATTTCAGTTTCAGAAGAAAAAATTGATACAGCAAAATTTGCTAAACCTGAAGGTGCTCAATTAGGTGTTAAGTAGCATTTAATCAAAATATTAAAAACAACTTAAGGCGTGATCTTTTTACAAGAGGTTACGACTTTTTTTAAGAAAACTTTAAGAAAGACGCAACCATTCAGATTTTCTGACATCTTATTAATGAACAAAATAATTCAAAAAAAGATGAAAAAGAAAATTAACAAATGGAACTGGGGAGTCCTTGCACTTTCCATTATGCTCTTCATTTCGTGTGAAAGTGTAGAGCTAGATCAAACCGAAAATCCGGCAGCAGCTACTCCAGATCAATCGGAAGTAGAACTATTTTTAAACACTATTCAAATAGATTTCGGGAGAAACATGGGTAGGTTTAATAGGATAGGAGCACAGCTGACCAGAATCGAGTACATGTTTGGACGTGATTATCTAAACAACTATCCGCCTAGTACAATGAATACAATTTGGACTGAAGCGTATCAGGGAATGTTTGAAGATATTACTACCATGAAACCTAATGCATTAAATGCCGAGTTGTATGACCACATTGGAATAGCGGAAACATTACAAGCTTATATGTTAATCAATTTGGTAGATTTTATAGGAGATGTTCCTTTTACTCAAGCTAATGATTCAGACAGTTTCCCTTTGCCACAAGTAGATCAGGGAAGTTCAGTTTATCAGGCAGCCTTGGATTTATTGAATTCTGCAGAAAACAATTTTAATCAAACTTCCTTAGGTACTGTAGGAAATGATTTTTATTACGGTGGTGATATTTCTAAGTGGCAGAAACTAATCAATACCTTGAGAATGAAAATCTATTTACAAACCCGTCTGGTAGATTCTATGGCTATGACAAATTTCAATATCATTGCTGGTGATCCAGGGGCTTATATTTCTTCAAATGAAGATGATTTTCAATTTTCTTGGGGAGACAATGTTCAAAATCCAGATACAAGACACCCAGATTATGTGAATAATTATACCGTTTCAGGAGCTAATGGTTACATATCGAACTGGTTGATGTATAAAATGCTTGGTGATCAAGCTAATGGGACTTTATCAACATTACCAATTGACCCAAGAATACAATACTATTTTGTAAGACAAAAAGCTAATGTTCCCGGAGTAGATGGTACCCCACCCGATGGGAATTTATTAGGCTGTTCACAACAAAGTCCGCCGTCTCATTATAGTTCAGATAATCCTATATATGCAAGTGAATGGATGAATCAGTTTTGTGGTTTGTCTAATGGATATTGGGGTAGAGCTCACGGAAATGATGAAGGTGGTCCAGGTGACGGTTTCCACAAAACAACCTATGGAGTTTATCCTGCCGGTGGTTTATTTGATGATAACGATTTTGAAGAAGTAGCCGTTGGAAGTGGAGGAGGAGGAGCTGGAATTTCTCCAATTATGTTAGCGTCTTATGTTGACTTTATGTTGGCCGAAGCTGCTATGGATCCTCAAGGGTCTGGATTAGCAGCAGCAAAAATGCATATGCTTGATGGATTGAATAAATCAATTACTAAGGTTCAGAGTTTTGCAACTTTAGATATTAGTGCAGATCCGATTACCTTTGCAACTCCTACTCAGAATAGCAACTTCGTGAATGCAGTTGAAATGGCTTGGGATAATGGGGGAACTATTGATAAATGGAACTTATTGGCAGAACAATATTTTATTACGCAATTTGGTGCAGGTATGGATGCCTATAATTTTTATAGGCGAAATGGGTTTCCACATTCTTTAACTCCAAATTTGGAGGCAAATGACGGTAATTTTATTAGGTCTTTCTTTTATCCTGATACTGAAACAGGTGCAAATCCGAATATTAGTCAAAAACCGAATCATGATGTTCAGGTGTTTTGGGATATGAATCCATCATCACCAGGTTTCCCCCAAGCAAATTAATCATTAAGGAATAATAAAATTTTTTATAAAAAATGACGCAACCATTTTAACATTGTTGCATCTATAAATTAAACAATTAATTGAAATAGTGTTATGAAACGAAATTTTACAAAGTTACTTTTACTAGTTTTTTCAATTTTATTGATACAATCATGTAGCAAGGATGACAAAATCATCGATCAAATCTTTGATGATGTTACTAACGGAGCTGTATTAAGAACATTGAATACTCCAATTACTGATATCGTAATGGGAGCAACAACGAATCAAGTATTATCTATTGATCTTGAAGAGCAAGACGCTCAAAATGGAGGTTTATTCGAAAGAGTAGACGTATACTGGACATTTACAGATAACTCAATCTTACCAGGTGCTGCTGATTTATCTTTCCCAGAAGAATTATTCACGTCAGTTCCAGCTTCTGCTTTTACAGGAACAACTGATAATGGATTACCAAGCGGAAATGTAAGCATTGCTGCTACAGATGTCTATAACAGATTAGGTTTTGCTAACGTAGCAACCGGTGATACTTTCGTAGTGAGATTGGCATTAGTATTGACTGATGGAAGAGTATTCACCACTACTAATACGAACAGTACTGTATTAGCAGTTGGAGGATTCTTTAACTCTCCTTTCCAATATGGTTTAACTATGGATAGTGGGGTTACTCTAGAGTTAACTAACGAAGGGGACAACTTTATCTTCCAACCAGCTCCAACTGGAACAGGGTTTGATGCTGATATCGCTGTTATCGATCAAGATGCAGGTAACAACTTCGCATCTATGGATGTTTATTTAGAGTTCATCGATAACAACACTA